>NZ_JBSFVU010000041.1:0-44699 GCF_053592475.1 Streptomyces sp. NPDC002671 | reverse complement strand
ATCACGGTCGATGCGCAGGTCGAGAAGTTCGCCAAGAACGTCTCCCACACCTACCCCGGCCCCCTCCAGGGCCTCTACAACGTCGCCTCCTACGCTGGCGGCGAGTACTTCAAGCTCCAGACGTACCACCAGCTGAGCGAGGGCTCCCTGGAGGCGAAGGTCCTGCTCGGCCCCGCCGGCGCCGGCGCATCGTCGGCCCCGGAGGCCGGCCAGTAGTGGTGCGCCGATTCCCTGGGCGGTGAGTGCCCGGGAACTCGAGGCGTGACCGATGTCGGGAGACGCCAGAACGTGAGAACGCCTGGTGGAACGGCGGCTGTCCAGCCGTGACCACCAGGCGTTTGGCGTACCCGTGCCGCCTGCAATCCGTCGCAGGACCCCGCCCTGCCGTGTCTCCACCAAGCCTTAAGCGGGACGCGAGACGGTCAAGGGAAAATAGCCGGAAATCGTGACACATACGGGGAGTTAAGGCCCATGCGTACTTATGGACAGTTCGCTCGCTTCCTCGAGAGTCTCGGTGCCTCGTTCGGGATCGTGGCACTTCGGATCTCCATAGGAATCATCTACCTGTGGTTCGGAGTGCCCAAGTTCTTTCCGGGGGTCAGCCCGGCGGAACCCCTGGTCCTGAAAACCGTGGACAAGCTGACGTTGGGGATCATCCACGGAACAGTCGCTTCCGTCCTGACCGGCGTACTGGAAGTATTTATCGGCCTGCTCTTGATCAGCGGAAAAGCGCGCACTCTGACGGTCATGATACTTCTCGGGCACATGGCGGGAACGTTCACTCCGCTCTTCTTGTTCCCGAGAGAAACCTGGGAGTCCTTCTGCGTCGGAACTCTTGAAGGGCAGTACATCATCAAGAACCTGGTGATCGTGTCGGCCGCCCTGGTGATTGTCGGTCAGTCGAAGTCGCGGAACCGGCTTGCGCCTGCCGAGAAACCTCTGCGTGCAGAGCAGACGGCAGGCTCGCATTCGTGAAAGACGTCTTCGCGCCGGTGACCGGAAAGAAAACGGAGCTCGCCGGCAGTCCCCGCTCACGGGGACTGCCGGCGAGCTCCGTCATTGCGTTCAGTTCCCGGCGCTGGATGCACCCGTGGCGTCCTCGATGAGGTCGTCGAGGCTGAGCTCGAACAGTCCGCCCGCTCGTCCGCTGAGTCCGGAGATCAGCTTGACGAAGTCGACCTCGGCGTCGTTCTTCTTCTCGGGGTCGATCATGTCCTGGGCCATGTTGAAGTAGAAGCCCTTGGTCTTCGAGCGGTCGTAGAACCCCTCGACGAACTGGCGGATGTCGTGGAAGAAGTCCTGGTAGGCCGCGGAGTACCGGTCGAGCGCCTTCTCCTCGATCTCCGGGTGCTGGAGTATCTGGTCGACGACCTTCGACAGCGTGCTCGCCGCCAGGGTCGCGAGCGCGACACCGGTCGAGAACAGCGGGTCGACGAACGCGGCGGCGTCACCCACCAGCACCCAGCCGTTCCCGTGGAAGCGCTCGTTGGTGTACGACCAGTCGCGCGCGGAGCGGTAACCCGCGGCCTGGGTCGCGTCCCGCAGCAGGTCCTTCAGCTTGGTGGTCTGGGCGATCTCGGACTCGAAGAGGTCCTCGAGGGACTTGTCGGACGCGCTCGCGAGCTCCGAACGCGTCACGTAACCGACGCTGAAGACGCCCTTGTCGATCGGGATGCCCCAGAACCAGCCGTCCTGGGTGCCCTCGATGAGGATGTTGCTCCACTCGTCGCCGGGGAGGCGGTGGCAGTTGTCGAAGTACGTCCACACCGCGACGTTGCGCAGCTGCTCGTTCCAGTTGACCTCGGAGTACTTCCGGCCGAGCACGCGGGCCTGCCCGGAGGCGTCGATGACCAGGCGGGCCCTGGCCTCGTGGTTTCCGTTGAGGCCGCGCAGAGCGTAGCGGACGCCGACGACGCGGCCGTCCTCCTCGATGGGCTCCTTCACCGTCGCGTCCTCCACGACGAAGGCACCCAGTTCGCGGGCCCGGTCCATAATCAGCGCGTCCAGGTCGGCACGGCGCGTGTGGAAGGCGTAGGGAATACGACCGCCCGTGGTGAACGAGAAATTCCACGGAACCTCGTTGTTGCCCCAGACCAGAGTGCCGCCGTACTTACGCTCGAACCCCTTGGCCTCCATGCGTTCCTTCAGGCCGAGTTCCTCCATGGGAACCATCACGCCAGGGATGAGCGACTCCCCGACGTGATACCGGGGGAATCGCTCACGGTCGAGCATGAGAACACGGTGTCCGCGCTTGGCGAGAAGCGCTGCGGTGGTCGCACCGGCGGGTCCGCCGCCGATGACGATGACGTCGAAATCGCCAGAAAACCCGAAGAGAGTGGACGACATACGAGACCTTCCCCAGTTCCGATCCGGCCGCATTCGCGAGACGTGTGAGGACAACTGCTGCTCCCGCAAAGCGCATTCACAGACCAGAATGCAGGGACCGGTCAGGCGGTGTCATCGCCCAGATTGCTCAGCGGGACATCCGTCGAAAGGAGTCGGGATCCCAAAAGAACGCCAGAGCATCCGTCCGAGCGTCACCAGCCCGGATGGTCGGTCCGGGAGCAGGGGGACAGATGAGGTGCGTCGGCGTCAGGCCGCGTACAAGTCGAACGTGGAGGTGCGGCGGGGGCCCGCGACGACGTCCAGGCGGGGGTCGACCGAGAGCATCGCCTGGTGCATGCGCTGGAGCTGCGGCGAGGGCTCGACGCCGAGTTCCTCGATGAGGCACTGGCGCAGCCGGAGGTAGACGTCGAGCGCGGCGGCCTGCCGGCCCGAGCGGTACAGGGCCACCATCGCCTGCGAGTGCAGCCCCTCGTGCTGGGGGTGACGGGCGACCAGATCGGTCAGCTCGGCGATCAGTTCGACGTGCCGGCCCAGCCGCAGCTCGGCGTCGATACGGCGTTCCTGGGCGACCAGGCGGCTCTGTTCCAGCCGCAGCACCTCGATCTCCAGCACCGAACCGACCCGGACGTCGACCAGCGCCTGTCCCTCCCACAGGTCCAGCGCCTCGCGCAGCAGGGAGGCCGCGCTGGCGTCCTCACCGTCCTCGAAGGCGTGCTGGCCCTTGGTGACCAGCCGCTCGTAGCGGTAGACGTCGACCGCCTCGGCGGGGATCTGGAGCAGATAGCCGCCGTAGCGGGTGGCGAGTATGTCCTTGGCCGAGCCCGGTACGTCCGGGCCCATGGCAGTGCTCAGCATGCGACGCAGTTGGAGGATGTACGTCTGGAGCGTGGTCAGCGAGCTCTGCGGCAGGTCGGTGCCCCAGACCTCCTCCATGAGGGTGGGCACCGGCACGACCCGGCCGGGGGAGAGGGCGAGCAGCGCCAGGATCTGGCGGGGCTTGCCCGCGGTCGGGACGATCGAGATTCCGTTCACTTCGGCACTCAGGGCACCCAGCACTCTTATGTTCATTCTTCCTCCGTACCCTGCCAGTGGCCGTCGATTCAGGGTTTTAACCAGGATTTGGATAGTGTCTGCAGCGTCGATTCTGCTCGGTCTGCCTCAGGGGGCCATAAAGCTTTCATGGAGTTATACGCGAGGTGTCGTCTAGTATTTCTCCAGCCGTCGTCCAGGGGCGGGTCCCGGGGAACCCCGGCATCTGTTCTCAGGCAGGGTTGTGCTGTTACCTTCCAGTCATGGCGACGGAATCGAAAGGTTCGACGGCCCATTGCGACGCGGGCCCCCTCATCCTGGGACTGCTGGCCCGTCTGGACGCGACGGGTGGGTGTGACTTCCTGCCGGATCTACCGGGGGAGAAGCTGCTCTCCCTGCTGAGCTGCTATCACCGGCGCCCGATGCGGGTGGGTTTCCCGGAACCGGCCGCCGAGCGGACTTGAAATCCGCTGAAGGAAATATTCCGGCGCGAGGAAGGCATGAAAAACAGGGTCCGCCGGCAAGCTGACGGACCATCATGCACATCGAGGAGGCGAAGAAGACCGTGGGCCGGCCGCTGCCGCATCGGGGCCTTCGCCCAGCCCGCCCGGCCGCTCAGCCACCGGCGCCGCTCCAGTGGGCCGAGGAGGTCGTGGCCGGGGGCCTGGCGGAGCCGATGGAGACCCCGATGGCGGGTACGGCCGGCGCGGTGAGGCGGCGGCGCGGCCGGGCGCCCTGGCCGTGGGTGGTGCTGGGCGGTGTCAGCGGGGCGGGCACGCGCGTGGCGCGCAGGAGGGCCCGCAGCTCGCGGCGGCGCAGCCCGGCGGCCGGCGGGTCCACGGTGTGCAGGCGCTCGAGCAGCAGCCTGGCCGCGTCCTCGTCGCAGGTCGCGGCGGCGGCGATCCGGGCCTCGTAGCGCCGGCCGAGCCGGGCGCGCAGTCCGTCCGGCGCCAGGTGCGCCTCGGCGCCGGCCGCACCGAGGTTGCGCAGACTCGCCTGCCAGGCGGGGGCCAGGTGCTCGGCGAGGGCGCGGCGCAGCCGGAAGTTGACGCCGATGGCGGTTCCCTGGCTGGCCAGCACGTGGTCGAGGACGAGGGCGGACTGCACGGCGAGGGTCATGCCGTGGCCGTGGGCCGGGTCGAGGGAGACGTAGGCGTCACCGACGACGAAGAACTGGTCGGGCCAGCGGCGCAGCTTCTCGTAGTGGCGCCAGCGGTTCTCGGTGCGGGCGCAGGCGTAGACCGGGCCGAGGGGGGTGGCGGCCTCGATGACATCGCGCAGCAGCGGGTGGCGCAGGTCGCCCGCGGCGCGCAGCAGGGCCTCGTGGTCGGCGGGCGGGCGGCTGCCGTCGTCGGCGCTGAGCGTCACCGACCAGCGGCCTCCCTCGATGGGGTGGAGCATGCCCTGGCGGGGGTGGTCGGGGGTGCCCATGAGCAGCAGGCTGCTGAAGTCGGCGACATGGCCGATGGGCGGCGCGAACACGGTCGAGGCGTAGGTGGTCCGGGTGTGGGCGACCGACTCCCGGGGCGTCTGGTAGCCGAGTGCGGCGAGCCATTGGGGGGCGTGGGAGCCGCGCCCGGTGGCGTCCACCACGAAGTCGGCGGAGATCAGGTGCCGGGGGCCCCAGCCGTCGGGCGTCTGCCGGTCCCGGCCGCGCGCCCAGACGCCGACGACGGTGTCATGGCGGCCGGGCTCCAGGGAGACGACCTCGTGCTCCGGAAGGAAGGTCACCTTCGGGTCGGCGCGCAGCCGGTCGCGTACGACGGCGTCGATCAGGTCGCGGCCGGCGCTGAGCACTAACAGGCCGGCGTCGAAGCGGGGCAGCCAGCCGGCCGGGCCGAGCAGCAGCATGTCCTTGGGCATGCGGACCCGGACCGCTCCGGCGCCGGTGAGATCCGCGACGATGCCCGGGAACAGCTGCTCCAGGCCCTGGTGTGCTGCGGGCATGAGGGTGTGGGTGTGCCGGGCCTGGGGCACGCCACGGCGCCGCCCGAATCCGCGGGGCAGCCGGTCGCGCTCGATCACGGTGACCCGGTCCATGAAGTTGGCCAGGGCCCGGGCCGCGGTGAGCCCGGCGAGGCCGGAGCCGATCACCACGGCGTGGCCGTGGCCGCCGTCCCCGTCGACGGCACCTGCCTCCAGGCTCATCTCCGGTCCCCCTCCTGTGCGTTGTAGATGCATCATGCGGTGCGGGGCCCTCGCCGCGGCAGGGGATTCCCGGCCGGTCCGGACGGCGACGGGCGCGGTGGCACCGCTTTGGGCGGAGCCGGGAAACGCCCCGTGCCTTGGGGGTTTTCCGGGCTGATCTGCCTGGTGGGGGGCGCGCACGTCGGCCCGGTCGGCGGCACTGTGCGGGCCCGGCCCGCGGCGCCGGGCGGGCGCGAAGGTCTCAAGCGTTTTTCCAGGCGGTTGCGATGAGGACTCCGGTGAACGTCGAGCACTCAGACGGCGAAGGCCGGGTCCGGCAGGGCCCGCAGACCCTGCATCACATGCCCAGATCGGCACTGAGAGAGTCTGGAGTTCCCCTTTAGAGCATCTTGATTGTCAATTCAGAGCATCTTGATTGGCAACGATCAGCGTTGACACCTTCAACCGCCCCGTGGAAGTCTCTCAGTGCACCCACAGTTATGTCTGGGCAGCGTCGGGGGGTACGGGACGCACGTTACACGCGATATCCGCTGAATGTGTCGGGGCCGGTATTCCGCCAGGCCGGACCGGGCCCTTTGTCGACATTCTCTGCCGCAGAGCGTCCGGTTCACCACCGTGACGTTCTTCCGTGATTTCGGCGTGCGGTCCGTTCATTCCGGTCCTCCCTCCATGGTCCACCAACTGACACCAACAAAACGTCGTCATGGGGTTTCACGATATCCGTGACGGCGGCAGGGCGAGTCACCTCATGAAGGAGATTCCATGGAGTTTCACAGATGCCCCAGAAATCACGCCCGAGAACTCCGTGCCGCCGCTGGGTCCGTCCTCTGCATTCCGTGCATCAGGCAGGTCGAGCGTAATCTGCGCAACCTTCCCAGTCTCTATCAGGAATGCCTGCATCACATATCACCAATATCCCGGCAGGTGTACCAGGCGAAGGTCTCCGGGAGCCGCAACAGGGATCACCTGAACATGTCCGTGCTCGACGCCCGGCACAACATCCTCGCCGTCCTGGAGGCGTGGTCGGGATACGTCGTGGAGAAGCTCGGCAAGGCCGCCCCGACGCGGTCGGTTCCGCACCTGGCGCACTTTCTGCTGCTCAACCTCGAGTGGCTCGCAGCCCAGCCGCCGGCCGCCGATCTCGCGGACGAGATCGACAGTCTCGGGCAGGAACTGCTGCGCACCATCGACCCCGGTCCGAGCGAACTCCACGTCGTCATCAGGGACTGCGTCGTGGACGACTGCACGGGGACGATCAGCACGTCGTCGCAGAGCATCGGGAGCGCTGGAAAGAGCAGTATCGGGTGCTCGTCGGGACATATCTGGGAGATGCACGAGTGGATTACTCTGCGACCGCTGATGGAGAGTCAGCGAAAGGTCGTCAACACGTGACCAAACCGCCCCGCCACAGGCTCGTTCCCACGAATGTTGCCGCCCTCGCGGCGGGCGTGTCCGAAGCAACCATCCGAAAATGGGTGAGCCGCGGAAAGATAACCCGCTACGGCACACCGGGCCGCTCGGAGTTCGATATAGACGAACTTACCGAGATAGCTTTACGGCGTCGGTCCTGACGCATTTATCGTCGTGGTTCTCGCGCAGGTCGGCGGGGTGCCTGTGGGTGTGAGCGCGGCCGTCCGATCGTGACCGTCGGTGACGACGTTCCATGATCGGACAGCCGCGCAGTCATGACGCCTATCGCCTGCCTCCGGACGGCAGGGACCGGGACAGCGCGCGGTCCGTCAGGGGGCCGGCGGCCCCGGTGTACGCCTCTGGCTCGAACAGATCGGTCAGCCGGGCATCGGAGAGCACGGCGGACGCCCGGCTGTCCTGCCGCAGGACGTCGGCCAGCAGCTCGCCGGTGCGCGCCGAGTGGGCGGACGCCTCGTTGAGCAGATCGCGTGCCTGAGCCTTGCCGAGCAGCGGGGCGAGGACGACGGCGATCCGCTCCGAGACGATCTGGCCCCCGGTGATCTGGGTGTTGGCGCGCATGCGCCACGGGTCCACCGACAGCTGGGAGACGAGCTCCACCGCCTGGTGCGCCGCGCCGCCGGCCAGCCGCAGCAGGGCGCGCAGGGGCTCCCATTCGGCGTGCCAGGCGCCGGCCGAGCGCTCGTCCTCGCTCGGCAGACAGCCCAGCACCGTCGCGGCGAGCTGCGGGGCCTGCAGGGCGGCGGACCGGATGGCCGTCGCCAGTACGGGGTTGCGCTTGTGCGGCATCGCCGAGGACGCGCCCCGGCCGCTGGGCGCCGGCTCGTGCACCTCACCGACCTCGGTCCGGGTCATCGACAGCACATCGACCGCGATCTTGCCGAGGGCGCCGCACACGAACGCGGCGGCCGTGGCCAGATCCACCACGGGCGTGCGCAGCACGTGCCAGGGCACGAGGGGGGCCGACAGCCCCAGTTCGGCCGCGAACGCCTCCGTCAGCTCCTGGACGTAGACGGCCGGTTCGGCAGCCGGCGCGAACTCGAGATATCCGGCCAGCGTGCCTGCCGCACCGCCGAGTTGGACGGGAAGCCGGCCGGCTCCCAATGCGTCCAGCTTGTCCACCGCGTCCAGCACGAGGTGGCGCCAGCCCGCCGCCTTGAGGCCGAAGGTCGTCGGCACCGCGTGCAGGGCCAGGGTGCGGCCCGCCATCAGGGTGTCCCGGTGTTCTGCGGCCAGGACGGCCAGCGCCTCCTCGACGCGTTCCAGGTCGCCGCGGATCAGCTCCAGGGCCCGCCGGGCGACCAGGACGGTCGCCGTGTCGAGGATGTCCTGGCTGGTCGAGCCGCGGTGCACATACCGGGCCGCCTCCCGGTCCTCGCTCGCTACCAGCGTGGTGAACTCCCGCACGAGCGCCACCACCGGGTTGGCGGACTCGCGCGCCTGCCGGGCCAGGGAGACCAGGTCGAGCCGGTCGGCCCGCGCGGCCTCGGTGATCACCCGCGCGGCAGCCGCGGGCACCGTGCCGAGCCGGGCCTGCGCCCGGCTCAGCGCCGCCTCGGCGTCCAGCATGGCCTGCAGCCACGCCCCGTCGCAGACCGCGGCCACGACAGGGGTGTCCGCCCAGACCGGCGACAGCAGACCCGGATCCGCCATGGACGCGAGGCCGAGCCCCGTCTCCGCGGCGAGGCTCAGGTCAGTGGACATGGGTGAGTCCCAGGGCCGCGCGCGCGATGGCGTCGGAGTCGGTGAGCGTCACCGAGTTGACGCCGGGCCGGATGCCCGCGGCCGTCACCCAGTGCACCGACTCGGTCGGCACACCGAAGGCGAAGCGCCGCGGGTGCGGCCGTCCCGCCGCGTCGACCAGGTGGAACGGCCGCTCGGTGACGGCCAGTCCGTCGGTCTCGTACGTGCCGCCGGAACGGGTGGGGATGCGGTACGTGCCGCACTGCCCGGTTTCCAGCAGGTGGCGCAGCAGCGGGTCCTCGGTGCGGCGCAGGGTGATCTCGGGCAGGCGTGCCTCGACGAGCACGTCCACCCGGACCGCGGAGCCGGGCACGAGCGGCGAACTGACGGAGTAGCCGCCCTCGCCGGCCTCGACACGCAGCTCGGGCCCGACGATGTGCAGCACACCGGCGTCGATCAGCGCGGTCATCTCCTCGACGCGGCGCGCCGGCGGGCCGATCGACAAGAACGCGTTGAGCGGGGTGTACCAGCCGTCCAGGTCGGTGCGGAACGAGTCGCCGTGCAGGCCGCCGTGGTCGACCGCGAGACGGATCTCGTTGCGCAGGTCCCGCAGGACGTCGAGGGCCGCCTTGAGCGGGCCGCTGACGTTGCCGGACTCGGCTTCCTCGACGTCCTCGCGCAGGTAGCCGAGGAGCCAGTCGGTGAAGTCCCGCGGGCTGGTGAACTCCCGGCCCCGGTAGGGGCGGGCGATCAGCTCCCAGTCCCAGCGGTACTTCTCGTCGAGGCCGTACGCGTCGAGGACGGCACGCCCCGCCTCCTTCCCCGATCCTGCCGCCAGCAGGTCGTCCTGGAGCTGCTGCGCCCGGGCGGCGTGTCCGCGCGAGGTGAACAGCGTCCGGTAGTAGACGGCCACGACCTCACGGGCGATCAGCGGCCACAGCTGTTCCCTGAAGTCGAGCCCGGAGTGCTCGTGGGTGCGGCGCAGCTCGGCGATGCGCTCGGCGGTGAGCACGAGCGGCTCGTGCCGGCCGTGCGGGCCCTTCTCGTTCTCGCCCCGGGCCTGGTACGGGATGCCGCGCCGGGACCCGGCGTAGAGCTGCGGCTCCTTGCCGGAGGGGTGGTAGACGAGCCGGCCGTCGACCGCCTCGAAGGAGCCGCCGCGGCCGGCGGTGAGCTGGGCCATGTAGTCGAAGAAGTTCAGCCCGAGCCCGCGCAGCAGCACCTTCGTGCCCGGGGCCAGCACGTCCAGGTCGACGTCGGCCGGGTTGGCCGGCTCGATGTAGGCGAGGCCCGCCTCCCGTACGCGGGAGACGAACTCCCGCTCGGCGGCGTCCGCCCGGGCCGGCAGGTGGCCCTGGCACAGGATCACCGCGTCCAGGTCCGCCAGCACGGTTCCGTCGGCGAGCACCACCAGCTGGCGGGCCGCGTCACCGGCGTCCGGGGCGTCGTCCAGGGTCACGGCGAGGGAGGCGTGCGCGGTGACGGTCACCCCGGCGGGCGCCCCCTCGACGATGCGCTGGTACACCCACGCGAGGTAGTGACCGTAGAACGCGCGGGTCGGGTAGGTGTCGGGGCCCAGCGCGCGGGCTTCTTCCACGACGTGTGCCGGGTGGGCGTCGCCGAACTCGCCCGCGACGAGGGCCACGGACCACTCGTGCAGGCTCGGCCCCGGCTCCAGGGGACCGCCCAGGTCCACGCTGGCATCGGTGAACACCGAGATCTGGCCGGCCACGGTGTTCATGAGCAGGTGACGGGACTGGTCCGTGCGCCATACCTTGCCGGGTCCCGGCGGGTAGGGGTCGACCACATGGACCTGGACGGTGGTGCCGTCCGACAGCGAGCGGGCGTTGGCGCAGAGTCGCTCGACCACCGAGAGGCCACGCGGGCCGGCGCCTATCACGCACACAGTGCGATGTGTCGTTGTCATGATTCCTGTTTCTGCCGATGTCGGGCAACGGAGCGAGGGCCGTGCGGGCGCCGCGCCGGCCGACTTGAACGCCGTGAACCAGGCAGTGGTTTCACCACTCGACCAGTGCGAATCCAGCCGACATTCCTCCGCCGAAGCCGGCCAGGAGGATCAGGTCGCCTCGCTCGAAGGCGCCCGCGCGGGCGGCTTCGTCCAAGGTGATCGGGATGGAGGCGGCACCCGTATTGCCGTAGTGCGTCAGCGAGAGATGCATGGTGGCCCGGGACAGGGCCATTTCCCCGAAGACGGTGTCGAGCATGACGCCGTTGGCCTGGTGCGGCACGAAGTGGCGGATGTCGTCGGGGACGACACCGGCCTCGTGGAGGAACTGCTTGGTCAGCCCGGGCAGATGGTCCTCGACGAAGGCGCGCACGGCGCGGCCGTCCATCGTGAAGTACTGCCGGCCGGCCTCGAGGACCGCCGGGTCGCAGGGCAGCCGGCTGCCGCCGGCCGGCACCTGGATCAGGCCCGACAGTTCGCCGAAGGTGTGCGCGCTGAGGTGCCGCACGCGCGAGCCCCGGCCGGTGCCGAGGACCATCGCGCCGGCGCCGTCCCCGAAGAGGACGACCGTCCTGCGGTCGGCCGGGTTCAGGATGCGGGAGTACACGTCGGCGCCGATGACCAGCGCGTGGCCGCCGCGCCTGGCGAGGATGCCCTCGACCGCGGCGAGCGCGAACACCTCCCCGGAGCACACGGCGTTGACGTCGAACGCCGCCGCGTCGTTCGCGCCGAGCAGGTGCTGCACATAGGCGGCGGTGGGTGGCTGGGGTGTGTCCGGCGTGGAAGTGGCGACCACGATCACGGACAACTCGTCGGCGGTGATGCCCGCCGACCGAAGCGCGGCCCGTCCCGCCGCCGCGGCCAGGTCCGAGGTGGCCTGCTCGGGGGCCGCCCAGCGGCGCTCCCGGATGGCGGTCTTGCGGATGACCCAGGCGTCGTCGACCTGTGCCGTCGCTCCGACCTCGTCGTTGGAGACGACTCGTTCCGGCACATAGGCACCCGTACCGAGGATTCCGACTTCGGTCATGCGCCTGCCTCCCCCCTCAGGTGGTCTTGACATGACAGTGCGATCGGCCGCGGCTGGGCGGCCGTCGTCGGCAAGAAACCGAACCGGGCCCCGGCATGCGGCCGGGGCCCGCGAAACCGGCAGGCGTCGTTGCCTGCCGTCTGTGCTGTCTGTGCTGTCTGCGCTGTCTGTGCAGTCCGTGTGATCCGGGCCGGCCGGGCTGATGGTTGCCGGCGGGCTCGCGGATGACGACGTTCATCGGGTCGGCGGCGCTGATGAGGGTGATCAGCGGCACCAGTGCGACCGGGGTGAGGCGCACCGAGGAGCGCGACCGGGCGGCTCGGTGGACGTGCGACGTGCCCGCGGGTCACGGGCTGTGCGACCAGCGGGTCTCAGCGGGCTTCGTAGATGCGCTTGTGTCCGCGCAGGGCCGCCAGCCGGAAGGGTCCGGTGGTCTCGGCCGGGGTGAGGTGGTCGCCGCCGTCGGCCGGGAAGGACCGCTCGTGCAGCTCGCGGTAGCGGGGGATGTCGACGGTCTTGCGCCGGCCGATCGCCTCGCGGTTGGCCTCGGTGCGCAGGTGCTCGCGGTAGCCGGGTACGACGCTCCCGGCGAAGAACTCGGCGACGCTGCCGGAGCCGTAGCTGAGGAAGCCGATGGCCCGGTCGGTCAGGTCGTCCGCCTGGTCGAGCAGGGCGGCGAGGCCCAGGTACACCGCGGCGGTGTAGCTGTTGCCGATGACGTTGTTGTAGGCCGTGGTCAGCCCGAGGTCGCGGGCGACGCGGTCCTCGTCGGTGTCGTGCCCGGTGACGTTCAGCAGGTGCCGGTGGGCCTTGTACGCCATCTTCGTGAACGGCTGGTGGTAGCAGAACGCGGCGAACTCGTCGAGCGGGCGCCCGCCCTGCTCGGTGTAGTCCTTCCAGCTGCCCTCCACCGCCTGGAGGTACGCGGTGATGGACTCCTGCCCGTCGACCAGGGCCTCGTCGCGGTAGTTGGGCCGCCAGAAGTCCATGACGTCGGCGGTGAACACGCCCGAGGGGTCCTCGATGCGCAGCAGGGCGGGGTCGGCGCTGACCAGCATGGCGACGGCCGCCGCGCCCTGGGTGGCCTCACCCGGGCTGTCCAGCTCGTACTTGGAGACGTCGCTGGCGACCACGAGGACCCGCTGCGTGGGGTCGCGGCGCACCAGGCCGATGGCGAACTGCAGGGCGGCGGTCGCCCCGTAGCAGGCCTGCTTGAGCTCCACGACGCGGCAGGCCGAGGGCAGCCCGAGCAGCGAGTGCACGTAGATGCCGGCCGACTTGGCCTGGTCGATCGACGACTCCGTCGCGAAGACGACCGTACGGATCCCGTCGCTGCCGTGCCGGGCGATGATGGGCGCGGCGGCGGCTGCGCCCAGGGTCACGATGTCCTCGTCGGCGGCGGGCACGCTCATCGACTGCTGACCGATGCCCTTGTGGTACTTGCCGATGTCGGTGCCGTTGTACTCGGCGAGTGCCGTGTGCGGCAGGACGTACTCCGTGGTGGCGAAGGACAGATCGTGAATTCCTATGGAGGAATCGCTGGCCATTTCCTTAAACACCGACCTTTGCTGTCTGGTTGTCGCGTTCCAGCTGGACGTGTGCACGCATCAGTTCGCCCGGGTTCGTCTGGGCCGCGAGCAGCGAGAGTTCACCGCACAGCACGGTCGCCGCACAGATCACGGCGAGCCTGCGGGCGTTCTCGCCGGGTTCGCGCTCCTCACGGCAGCCGAGCCGGGCCAGGTTGGTCTCCACGAAGGCGAGCCCCTTGCCGTTGCCGACCGTGCCCACGATCAGGTTGGGCAGGGTGCAGGCGAAGTAGAGGTCGCCGTCGCGGTCCTCGGCCATGACGACGCCCTGGGAGCCCTCGACGATGTTGGCCGCGTCCTGGCCGGTGGCCAGGTAGAACCCGAGCAGCATGTTCGCGAAGTGGGCGTTCGCCGAGCGGATGCCGCCGGCGAGCAGCGTGCCGAGCATGTTCTTGCGGATGTTCAGCTCGACGATCTTGGCGGCCGTGGTGTGCAGGACGTTCTCGACCACCTCACGCGGCACGAGCAGTTCCGTGACCACGTTCTTGCCGCGGCCGAGGATGCCGTTGATCGCGGTCGCCTTCTTGTCCGTGCAGTAGTTGCCGGAGATCGACCCGTAGGAGATGCCGGGGATCGTATCCAGCAGGTGCTTGAGGAGCACGTCGGAGGCGAGGGTGGCCATGTTGTGGCCGGAGGCGTCGCCGGTGCGGAACTCGAAGCGGATGAACAGCAGGTTGGCGTTGATCTCGTGGTGGATGTTGATCAGCTCGGCGAAGCGGCTGCAGGTGCGCACCACTTCCTGCAGCTCGGTGATGCGCGAGTCGATCGTCCGCGCGGCCGTCAGCGCGGTCTGCGCGTCCACTGCCTCGACCAGTACCGAACGGGTCATCCGCTCGTCCACGAGGGTGGCGACGATGCCCTTCTCGGCCAGCATGGAGACCTTCGCGCCACGGCCCACGGAGGGCCACAGCGGCGACTCGTAGGTGGCGAGCGGGACCTGGGTCTCGGTGGTGGCGACGTTCCCGGAGATGCGCAGGGGTCCCACCCAGCGCATCGGGACGCCGGCGATCGCGTGTGCCTCAGTCATCGTTGTGGTTCCTGTCGTCTCAGTGGGCGGCGTCGGAGCTGCTGGAGCGGCGGGCCAGCGGCCGTGTGTCGATGCCTCGGTCGGTGCAGAAGTCGCGCAGGTCGCCGTGGATCAGCAGATCGCAGCGGCTCAGGTCGGCGGGGGTGCGCGCGCCGAGCATGGTCTGCAGCGCGGCGAGCTGGTCCAGCCAGGCCGTCAGCAACGCGACCAGCGCGTCGACGCCGCCGTCCAGCAGCGTGCGCAGGAACTTCCCGGAGGCGCCGACGCCGGACGCGCCGAGCGCGAGGGCGCGGGCGGCGTCGAGCGGGTTGCGTACGCCGCCGGAGGCGAGGACGGGGATGCCGGCGCCCTGCGCGTCCAGCAGGCAGGCGGCGGTGGACTGTCCCCAGTCGTGGAGGTAGCCGTAGTCCGCGAGCTCACGCCGGCCGTTCTCGATGCGGGCGAAGTCCGTGCCGCCCCGGCCGCCGAGGTCCGCGACCTTCACGCCCAGCTTCTCGATCAGGTCGACGGTCTGGCGGCTCAGCCCGTTGCCGACCTCCTTGACGATCACGGGGACGTCGACGGAGGCGGCGATCTTCTCGATCTGCGGGACCCAGGAGGAGAACGACCGGTCGCCCTCCGGCATGGGCGTCTCCTGCGCCGTGTTGATGTGGATCTGCAGGGCGTTGGCCTTGATCAGGTCGATGGCGCGCTGCGCCTTCTCCACCGACGCCGTCGCGTTGACGTTGGCCATGACGAACCCGTCGGGGTTGTTCTCGCGCAGCACGCTGAAGGTGCCGGCGCAGTCGGGGTCCTTGAAGTAGGCGCTCATGGAGCCCGACGCGATGGGTACGCCGGTCTCGCGGGCGGCGATGGCCAGGTCCCGGTTGATGATGCCGGTCTTCTCGCTGCCGCCGGTCATGGCGTTGATGTACAGCGGCGCCTGCCAGGTGATGCCCGCGAACGTCGTGGCCAGGGACACGTCCTCGCGGTCGATGCCGGCCAGGGCGTGGTGGACGAACGACACCTCGTCGAACTGGTTGCGTCCGCTGTGCTCCCGGTGCTGTTCCACGGCGAGCCGGACGTGGTCGTCCTTGCGTTGTGCGATCATTCCTCGTTCCCTTCCGCGGCGGCGATCGGCAGGGGCAGCACCCCTGCCTCGGCCCACCGTTCCCGCACGTGAGCGATGTCTCGTGACGCGTCGGCGTCGAGCAGAGCGATGCCGCAGTCGCCGCCGCCCGCCCCGGAGGGCTTGGCGGCGCCGCCTACGGCTTCGGCCGCGTCGCACAGCGCCGTCAGCCTGGTCGTGAAGATTCCCAGACCGACCTCGTCATCCAGTCGAGCCAACTCCTGCCGGGCCCGCCGGATCTGGTCCAGCAGGCCCTCGCGGTCCTGCTGCTCCAGTGCGGCCACGGCGGCGCCGACGAAGTCGGTGGTGGTCTCCACGAACCTCTGGTGGGAGGCGCTGCCCCGCCAGGCCCGCCGCCGGTCCAGGTCGGAGACGAGGGCCGCGGTGGAGGCGGGGTTTCCGGTCCAGCCGACCTCCAGCGCCAGGCCCTTGGGCGCCGGCAGCCGGCGTACCGCGAAGCCCGGCCAGGGGGCGCGCAGCGCCTCCTCGACGCCCCTTCCACGGGCCAGGTCGAGCACGGCGGCCCGGTCGGGCGCCTGGTAGGTGATCCAGCCGCCCCACGTGCTGGCGGCGAGGTCACCGCCGGAGGCCCTGGGTTCGAGCGCGGCGGTGGCGAGCATGGCCAGGCGGTAGCGGTCCTCGAGCGACAGCCGAAGGCCCGCGAAGGCGGCCACGGCCGCGACGGTCGCCACGGTCACCGCGCCGCTCGACCCGAGGCCGTACTTCCTGCCGTCGTCGTGCAGGCCGCTTTCGACGCCGAGGCTGAACGCCGGTACGGGAAGGCCGCGTTCGGCCAGCAGCCGGGCCACGGTCTCGATCGCCGACACCACGTGGGCCAGGCGGGCGCGTACCCCCTGTTCGTCGTCCGTGCCGTACGGGCGGAGCCTGCCGTCTTGCCACTGCCAGCGCACGCCGCGCGGGCCGAGGTCGGAGGAGATCTCGACGCCCGCTTCGGCGGAGCCGGTCACGGTGACGGTGATGTACCGGTCGACGGCCACCAGGATCGCCGGGTTGCCGGCGTCCACCACCGCGTACTCGCCCGCGACGAACAGTTTGCCCGGCGCCCGCCGGACCACCGTGTGCTGACGGGTCATCATCCGCCCTCGGGCAGCAGGCGCGCGCCCGGCCCCGGCCCGGCGATGTGCACCTGGCCGTCTCCGACGGCGCCGCGCACGGTCTCGGCCACCCGCTCGGCGTCCGCGCGGCGGCACAGCACCTTGACGTTCGGTCCGGCGTCCATGGTCGCGTAGGCCAGGACGCCGTCCTGCCGGAGCTGGAGCACGCTGTCGAGCACGGTGAGCGTGGGCGCCGACAGGTAGCGCACCGCCGGGCGCGCCGCCAGCATCGTCGCGTGCATGCCGAGCGCGTTGCGCTCCGCGATCTCGCCGACCGCTTCGAGGTCGCCGGCGAGCAGCGCCGCGCGCATCTCGGTCAGGTCGTCCTTGCTGGAGACGGCCCACGGCTCGTACAGCGGCGAGGTCTCGACGGTGCGGCGCATGGCCGCGCGGCTGGAGACGGCCTTCGGGCCGGCGTTGACGACCGCGATGACCAGCGCGGGGTCGAGGTCGGCCGCGGGCACGGGCTCGGCGTAGGAGCTGAGGTCCGCCTCGGCGGGTGTGCCGGTCCCGGCGTGCCACATCGCGAAGCCGCCGAAGACGGAGCGCGAGGCCGACCCGGATCCGCGCCGGGCCAGGCGCGAGAGCCCGGTGGCGTCGAGGTCGAGCCCGTAGGCCGCGGCGGCGGCGAGTGCGAGGGCGGCGAACCCGCTCGCGGAGGACGCCAGGCCCGCGCCGGTGGGCACGGTGTTCACGGTGTCCACGACGGCCCGCTCGGAGGCCCCGGCCGTCTCCCGCACCAGCTCCAGGAAGCCGGCGACGCGGCGCAGTGCCTCGCCCTCGGCGGGCACGCCGTTGAGGGTCACTGCGTCCTGCCCGGCCCCGGGGGCGAGGCGGACGGTGGTGGTCGTCGGGAAGATGTCCAGGGTCATCGACAGGCTGTCGGTGCGCGGCAGGAGAAGTTGTTCGTCGCGCTTGCCCCAGTACTTGATCAGCGCAATGTTCGGGTGCGCGACGGCGGTGACACCTGCCGCGGTGTCCCCCTCGCGCGGTCGCACCAGCGTGGTTCGCGTCTCAGCGCGCATGCCCGGCAAGCCCCTTCTGCGGTAGCACCCATGTCTGTACGGCGCCGGCCGCGTGCAGCCGGCGCGTGGCCTCGCGGGCCTGTTCCGGCTGGGCCAGCGCGATCACGCAGCCGCCCAGACCGCCTCCGGTGATCTTGGCGCCGAGGCTGCCTGCCGCGCGTGCGGCCTCGACCAGCGCGTCGATCCGGTCGGTGCTGATGCCGACCTCGCTGAGCAGCTCGTGACAGTCGTTCATACGGGCCCCGGCGTCGGCCAGCTTGCCGTCGGCGAGGGCCTGCGCGACCTCGTCGGTCAGCTGCGTGGCACGGCCCACGAAGTTCTCCCGCGCGCCCTCCTGGCGCTCGAAGCCCGCGCGCAGCATGTCGACGGCTTCCTTGGTGCTGCCCGCTTCGCCGCTGTCCGCGAGGATGAACAGGGCGTCGCAGCCGATGCTCAGCTCCTCGGCCTCGCCGGCCTGGAAGCGCAGCGGGACGGTCGCACCGACCGAGCGGGCGTCGACACCGCTGGCCTTGCCGTGCGCGACGTTCTCGGCGAACTGCACCAGGTCGAAGACCGCCTTCTCGGTCACCTCGCGGCCGTAGAGGTCGGCGAGGGCGAGGACGACCGCGCGCGCACAGGCCGCGCTGGAGCCGAGTCCCCGGCCGGGCGGGATCGCCGCGTCGATGATCACGTCGAGGTGGCGGCTGTCGGTCACGCCGGAGGCGGACTTGAACTCGGTGATGAGACGGCGCAGTCCTTCGGAGGCCTGGGTGACCACCGGGCCCCACGCGGAGCCGGTCATCGTGAAGGACACGTCGCCGCCGTCGTCGGGGGTGTCGGACCATCCGGCGGTGGCCGTGACCGTCAGCTGCGGAACCGGAAGGGCGAGTGCCGGAGCCCCGTAGACGACCGCGTGCTCCCCGAGCAAAATGGCCTTGGCGTGGGCGCGGCCCACGCCGACGGAGCGGGCCCCGTGGCCTTCTGATACCCCCTCAGCTGAGGCCGGTAGAGTCAACACGCTCAGCTCCCCATGTCGTTTCTGCATTGAGATCGCAACTCCCGCGTTCTGGGAGGGAATGAAGCAGGACATCAGATCCAGGACTCCCTGAACTTGATCTGTAACTCGCGTCAGTCTCCCCGCCGATGCGCCTGTCGTGGAGCCGTTTGGCGTGTTGTCCCGCCTTCGGGTCGCGTTCTACGAGGCCTCGGCATCCGGCCGCCCGCCCACAACAAGGCACCGCCCCCGGGGAGGTGTCCGGGGGCGGTGCGGGTCGCGTCGTTCAGACGCGGTTCAGGAGGCGGCGGCAGCGGAGGGCCGGGCGCCTGCCTGCTCGGCGGTGGCCGCTTCGGACACGGCGTCGCGCATCTCGGTGGCCACCCCCTTCTGCAGCACCGCCAGGACGACCAGGCCCATGAAGGCGAGGATGCCGGCGGCGATGCGGAACGCCAGCGCGTAACCGTCGGTCTGCGCGACCTGCGCGAGGGTGCCGTCCTCGATGTGGTGCTTGACGTAGCGGAAGGCGAAGGGGACCAGGGTGGCCAGGCCGAGCGCCGCGCCGATCTGCTGCATGGCGGTCTGGACGCCGGAGGCCAGGCCCGAGTCCGCGCCGGTGACGTCGTGCAGCGCGCCGTTGATCAGGGCCGGGTAGCCGAGGGCGTTGAAGAAGCCGAACACCATCAGGCCAGGCATGAACCCGCTGACGTAGGAGGCCGTGGGGTCGAGACCGGCAGCGACGATGAGCAGGGCCCCCGAGCAGCCGAAGACGGCGATGCTCATGACGCCCTTGACGCCGATGCGCGGCATCAGGACGGTGGCCAGACCCGCGCCGAAGATCATCGTGACGGTGAGCGGGATGTAGGACAGGCCCGTCTTCATCGGGGACCAGTGGTGCACCTGCTGGACGTACAGGGTGAGCAGGAAGGCGTAGACGTGGAACGACCCGATCATGGTCAGGCTGACGAAGTTGGTCGTCACGCGGGTGCGGTTGTTGAAGAACCGCAGGGGGATCATCGGGTCCGCAACGCGGGCCTCCCACGCGATCATGAGGAGCAGCAGGGCGATGCCGCCGAACAGCGGCAGCAGCACGTGCCCGGAGCCCCACGAGTGCTCGGCGGCCTGGAGCAGGCCGTAGACGATCGAGACGAGGCCGCCGGTGGCGGTGGCCGCACCGACCGCGTCGATCCGGCGCCGGCCGGGCATCCTGCTCTCGTCCATCACGCGCGGCACCATGATCAGCGCGATGATCGCGACGGGTATGTTGATGAAGAAGACCCAGCGCCAGCTGATCGTGTCGGTGAAGGTGCCGCCGAGGACGGAGCCGACCGCGCCGGACAGCGCCGACAGACCGCCCCACATGCCGAGCGCCTTCGCCCGCTCCTTGTTGTCCGGGAACAGGACGGGGATCAGGCCGAGCGCCGCCGGTCCGGCGAACGCCTCACCCAGGCCCTGGACGAAGCGGGCGCTGACCAGCATCCAGGAGTGGGTCGCGGAGCCGCAGACGGCCGACGCGACACCGAACACCAGCACACCGGTCATGAACATGCGCCGACGGCCGAAAATGTCGGCGAGACGCCCGCCCAGCAGCAGGAAGCCGCCCGCCACCAGCACGTAGGCGTTGACCACCCAGGCCAGGTTCTCGTACGAGAAGTGCAGGTTGGTCTGGATCTTGGGGAGCGCGACGTTCACCACGGTTATGTCCATGACGAGCATGAACTGCATTGCCGCAAGGACAGTCAGCGCCAGCCAACGCCGCGGGTCGCCGCCGGCGACGCCGTCCGCCCCGTCTCGTGAATCCTTGGCCACGGTACTCATTGCCTTGGTGGTTCCTCCGGGTCATCAGCGGCCGATGAGGACCACCGGGCGGGCGTGCCCGCCCGGCGTGCCGGTCGCACAGGGATACGCATGTCTGCAGTACGACGAAGCGGTTCCCCGGGATGTGACATGACCGCGGATGATCAGTTGCCGGCGTTGCCATCACGACGCACAGCAGCCGGGTCGTGGGGGCGAACCATGCAGAGAACCCCGCATGGGAGCGGGGTCTTTGAGGGTTTCTCAACTCAGATGCTGTGGGGATGGATTCCCCCGCCGACTCCAGCCTGGGCGAGGCGGCGAAGTCGAACCGTCGGCGGCGAGGGGCCTGTGCCGTCGGCATTTGGGCAGGGGAGGCGTGCAGATATAGTGACACGGGCGGCGCCTTGGCAGCAAGAGCACCCGAAAGTGCTGTAGCCCGCCTCACACCAGAAGCGGCAGCGCTCCGGCCTGTACGTTGCCGTACGTCCAGGCGGTGGACGAGGCGCGCGAGGTCGCCAAACAGATCGAGGCGGACGGTGGCATGGCCGTCGCCCCGAACGGTGATGTCCACGTCACCAACAACACCCCGGGTGCCATGATCTCCATCAGCTCCTGCAACTGCCCGGTGCGCAAGGCGGCCAGGAATCGGTCCACCACGGCCTGCTGCTCCGACCGGCTCACCTGCATCCGTGGTCGGCGGGCCGCCACATGCTCGCGAGCCCGCCGCGCTGTCTTCGTGCCTGTTTGCATTCCCACACTCCTCGGACTCGAGGCCGCGGGGCCCCTCAAGGTCTGACTGCGCGGCCCGGTGGTCTGCCCCTGCGGGCCTGTTGGAGCGCAGATGCTGAGCCGTCCGTTGGGCGATCACGTGTCGATCGTCCGGACCGAGGCGTGTGTGTGACCACGATGACCTTCGGCTCACGGGAGTTTGTGCTCGCTGTCCTGAAGGAGAGTCATGCGGTTTCGCGTGCTGGGATCTGTGGTCGCCGCGGTTGTGGTAGCGAGCGGGGTCGCCGGTTCCGCGACGGCTCAGGTCGGGACGTTTCCGGCCGGAGATGGGCCGCGGCTGACGCGAACGACCGGTGCGAACGCGGGCCCGGGCCCGGCGTCCGTGCGTGTCTGCCCGGAGACGCACGATCCTGACCGGGCGTTTTGCCTGGCGATGGCCCGTACCGATGTGCCCGCGAGGCGGGTCCTTGGGCCGGGCGAGCAACCGGCCGGATACGGCCCGAGGGACATCCAGAGCGCCTACGAGCTGCCCCGCGGCGGCGGAGGGCGGACGGTCGCGATCACCATCCCCTTTCATGATCCGAACCTGGAGAGTGATCTGGCCGTCTACCGCCGCCAGTTCCACCTGCCGCCGTGTACGAGGGTCAGCGGATGCCTGCGTGTGATCAACCAGCGCGGTGGACCCACGCCCCCGTCCGTCACCGACCCGGGTTGGGCGCTCGAAGAGTCGATCGATGTGGACGCGGTCAGCGCGGCCTGCCCGTCCTGCAGGATCCTTGTCGTCGAGGCTGACGACAGCCACCTCCTCAACCTGTTGTCCGCAGTCGACCAGGCCGTCGCCCAGGGTGCGAAGTTCGTCTCCAACAGTTGGGCCCTCACTGAGGGCCCGAACGAGGGTGTGTTCGACCATCACTTCCGCGACCATCCCGGGGTCGTCTTCGCCTTCGGCTCGGGCGATATCGGAGGCCAGACGGTCTACCCTTCGGCTTCCCCCTACGTCACCTCGGTGGGCGGTACCACGCTGATCCCTGCACACAATCGCCGCGGCTGGGCCGAAAGCGCCTGGGCCCACGGCGGAGCCGGCTGCTCTGCTTTCGAACCCAAGCCGCCCTTCCAGCACGATTCCTTCTGCCCCAGCAACCGCACCACCGTCGATGTCTCCGCACTCGCGGATCCCGACCCCGGTTTCGCGGTGTACGACACGATCCCTGTCAGCGGCCGCTCCGGCTGGCTGGTCACCGGCGGCACCAGCCTCTCCGGCCCGCTGATCGCCGGCATCTACGCCCTGGCCGGCACGCCCGCCCCGGGCACCTACCCGAACTCCTACCCGTACGCACAACCCCAGTACTTCCACGACATCGTCACCGGATGCGCCGGCTCCTTCTGCGCAGGCCCGGGATACGACCCACCCACCGGCATCGGCACCCCCGACGGCGTCCGCGGCCTGCGAGCCCCCGGGACGTGGGGACTCGGCGACGCAGACCCGGGGTCGGTCGCCTGGCCGAAGTGAGCAACCGACCCGGGTGACCCGCTGGGCGGCGTCCGCGGGCCTCTTGGTGGTGTTCACGGGTATCGAGCAGCTGGAGCTGGACTATTGATGCGCCGATTGGTGTTTCCGTTCCGCCTGCTCCCAAGGAAACCGCAGGTGGCCTCGGTCGGCATTGGAACGGATCCGCCAGTTGTTGGCGCGGTCGGCGCTGTGTTGCTAGGGCTCGTTCGCGAGGTGGTGGTGTGTGGCGGTGAGGAGTCGGGCGATTCTGAGCGGGGTGCAGAGTGCGGCGGGTCCGTTGGCAACGAAGCCAGCCCTCTTGTCACCGAATCCAGCCGTCCATGGCAATGCCAGGCATTCACTCGTCCGTCGTTGCCCGGCGGCGCGGGGCGTGGTGGCGGCGGTGGTAGGAGAGGGTGACGGCAGCAAGTAGCGGGCCCCAGAGGATCAACGGCTGGTAGAGCATGCCGACGAAGAGGTGCCCGGCGCGCGTCATGTCGGTGTGCGGGTATGTCCACCACCATGGGACATTGGCCCAGAGCAGGGTCAGCGCGATTGCCCCGAAAGCGGCAGGGATGACGGCGGCCATGGGACGGACTCTTCGCCCTCCGATCAGAGGTATCCAGCGCGGCACGATCTCACCCCACGGCCGAACCAGACCGATCGTCAGGAAGGCACCCAGCTCGCAGATCACGCTGAGTGTCAGCATCCACACCTTTGCCCCTGTCGTCTCGAAGCCGGCGAAGCCCGCCTTGCTGTAACCCGCCGGGTATCCGAGCACCAGGGCGATGCGCCACAGACTGCTCGGCAGGACCACCAGCGTGGTCAGATGCGCGGCCCAGATCGCCCAACGAGGGGCTGGCGCCGGGGGTGTGACAACAGTGGATGGGTTGGGCTGAATGCTCATGCAGGCCATCTTCACGCGCTGCGCAGCGCGTTTTATCGGCCTGCGTGGCTGTCTCGGGTAGCCACGCGGCACGAGACTTGGACGACGTGATCAACCGCGTGGGGGACCACCCGTCATCCTCTGAGGCGATGGGCTCGGCGACTACGTCCGTGCTTCCCCAACGCTCCGCCCCGGCGACTGGGTTCGTTGGCAAACAGGCTGGAATCATTGGCAACGGACACGGGTGTGTCGTCGACCGATGTGCCTGCACAGTGGTGTGCTTCCTGACCTGGGGCTTTGCAGATTGGCTGGTCGGGATCCTGCTTGGTGTTGTGCCGGAGCGGTGGTCTTCTCCCAGGGCTTGCGCTGATCGGCAGCCAACGGCAACGCGAGACGGATCTGGGTGTGGGCGACGATGACGAGCCAGGTCCACCGGTCCGCCGACCTCTGCCGGGACCGCGCCTGTCGCGGAGGACCACAGCCAGACCGGTGGCGCGTCGCGGTCGCCGGGAAGGTGGTCGACCTTGAGTCGGCTCAACATCCCCTCGACCAATAGGAGTTCGCCGTCCAGATCGATCCAGGCCGAGCGGTGGGTGAGCCGGGGGTACACCCGGTCCCACGCACGGGCCTCGGCCTTGCCGTAGCAGGGCGTGCCGTTTACGGTCTCCGCCTTCGCCAGGCGGAACTCCGGTCCGTGCTTCGACTGGCGGTCGCATCACGTCGTAGCCGGCGTCCATCACGACCAGGATGTCCCGGTCACTGCCGCGCCACTGGCCGGCGGCGATGAGGCGCTCGATCGCCTGCCGCAGCTGGGCGGCGGTGACGGCCGCGGCGTCGTCCTCGGGACCGAGCCGGCGAGCGTCCAGCACGGCGGTCCACGAGGTGCGGTCCGGGGCCGGCGCGGCGACGACCGAGTACGGCCAGCCGGGGATCATCTGCGCGGCCGACCGGGAGCGGCCGTGCACGTGGCAGAACAACCGCTGCGGCGAACACGCCGCGTCCGAGCGCAGCCACGGGGAGACGTCCACGGTCACCACAAGCCGCCCGCCGAAGCGCGGAAGCGACACTGATACCAGCAGGTCATGCAGCCGATCCACGTCGAGACGGCCGTGATTGAGCGCGGCGTACAGGGAGCCGTAGCCACGGCGGTGTTCAGCGGTCAGCGACAGCTCCACCGGTGTCTTCACCGGCCCGTCCGCGCACAGCAATACGTCCGACAGATCGAAGAACGCATCCGCCCGAGCGGCTGGAATTCTCGGGAGTCCATCATCGCCGGACGGCGTTTGTCGAGTCCGCGCGCAGAAGCTCTGTAATCAGGCGGAACGAAACCCCGCGCTGACTCGGAAGCAATCGGATTGATCAGCAAGATGTTAGACGTCCGGTCGCCGGCGCGAGGTTCTGGCACGCCCGTTGTCGATGCATCATTCGGTGGCAGTCACCCGGTCGCCCAGGGCCGATCAGGCGTAATGCCGTCTAGCCTCGCCGTGTTGGGCAGTCGTACAGCAGCTCCTCTCCAGTACGCTCTGGTTCGCTGAGTTCTCGAAATCTGCTGGTGAACTGTGTACTTCCTTCCATGGAGGGGCTGGCGAAAATGCCCGCGTTTCAAGTGCTGAAAGGCACCTCCCTGTGCCTGGCAACCGGTATTTTTGGGTGCCTGAGTGGCACCCCCGGGATCACTCAAGAGCCGACGCGCTCGGACATTCCGTGCTACGCCGCTCCATGCTTGCTCCCTCAAACACCCCCAGCCTTGCGTAACACCGGCCTCCCCCCGTGGGGCGATCCCACCCTCCTGCCGGGCGCGGAAGGGAAGAAAGTGCTGGTGGTCGGAGATTCCTGGGGGATGGCTACGGCCTCCGGGATTGCCACGGCCTTTGCCGGAAAGGGGCAAGTCACGGATGCCGCGAGAGGCGGCTGCGGGATCCGCGTTCGGCATTCCGTAAGTTGTCCGAACTGGAAGACCGAGTGGCCCAAACTGATGAACAAGGTGCGTCCGGACGCGGTTCTGATGAGTGTCCAGATGGACGCGCTGCCACAGCCGGTCGACCCGGGCGGGAAGTCGGTGTCGATTCTCGACGACAAAGCGAGAAAGCAGTTCGTCACCAGTCTCGACAAGGCCATCCGGATCCTCTCCCAAAGGCGGACCCCGGTGTACCTGCTCGGATGGCCTGGCACGCATTACCCGGGCTCGGTGACGGTCGCATACTCCGGGATTCTTCTGGAATTCAGTAAGAAGTATCCCAGGGTGCATCACCTGGATACCCACCACCAGCTCTGCAACGATTTGAATCAATGCCCGAAAGAGATCTCCGGGATTCCCGTCTACGGCCCCAGTCACCTCAGTAAGCAATCTGAACTGCGCCTTGGGAATTGGATTCTCAATTCCATGTTCCATGCGGGCGCATTGCATGGAAAATAATCGAGAAGAAAGGAGTCTGTGGAAATGAATGGCGTGAAGGTCATGCGAGCGGCAGGCCCGGGGCTATTGGCGGCCACTTTGCTGGCGCTGCTGCCGGCGCCCGCGCACGCGGCGGACGGGGACTTCTCCTGGAGCACCTCCGGAGTGGGTGCGCTGGACGGAGTGCTGTCCTCCCCGAAGTCGGGCCGCTGTTACTCCCTGGTCGGGAACAACGCTCCATTCTACGCATCGAACAACACGGACCGGACGGTTCGTTCGTACCCGTCCAGCGGTTGTCGGGGCAAAGTCCAGAGCACCATCGGTCCCGGCGAGTTTGGGCACGTCTTCAAGTACGTGAAGTTCGATTAGCGCGGGGGATTCGGACCCACATCGGCCACCCGCCAGCCGGTCTTCTTGGGCTGGCGGGGAGGTCTGCGATCTGCTGGACGGTGAACAGAGCCAAGGCCAAGCGGGACCCCTGATGGCAGTGTTGATCTTCTGCCTGTCACGGGTCCCGTTTCGTTTGTGCTCTTCCTGTGGCCTTGGCTCAAGATGTATGCGCCAAAGCCCCAGCACTACTGAAACTTCACGTACTTGTAGACGTGCCCCACGCCACCAGGCTCGATGGTGCTCCGGACTGCGCCTCCACACCCGCTGGACTGATACGAACGCACCGTCCAGCCGGTGTAGTTCGACGCATAGAACGGAGGGTTGTCCCCCCTTAGGGAGTAACAGCGACCCGACACCGGGGAAGACAGCACTCCGTCCTGCGCACCCAGTCCGGAGGTACTCCAGTAGAAGTCCCCGTCAGCCGCATGCGCGGGCGCCGGCAGCAGCGCCAGCAGAGCGGCCGCCAGTAGTCCCGGGCCTGCCGCTCGCACGACCTTCACGTCAATCATTTCCCACTCCAGCCTCTTCGGGTATTTTCCATGCGCGCCATCTGCCGATGAAACATCGAATTGAGAATCCAATTCCCGAGGCGTGCTTTGGTTTCCTTGCTGCAGTGCACGTTGGTGCCGTAGACGGGCACCCCGGAAATCTTCCTCGGGCATTGATTCAAATCATTGCAGAGCTGGTGGAAGATATCCAGGTAATGCACCCCGGGATACTTCTTGCTAAATTCTAGAAGAATCCCGGACAACAAGACCGCAATCGAGCCCGGGGTATGCGCAAAGGTAGACCCGAAGACGTAGACCGGGGTGTGCCTCTGGGAGAGGATTCGGATGGCCCGGTCAAGATTGACGACAAACCTCCTCCGTGCCTCGTCGTCGCGAATCGTCACCTGCTTCCCACCCGGGTCGATCTGCTGCTCGGCCGCATCCCACTGGACGCTCAGCAGAACCGCGTCCGGACGCACCTTGTTCATCAGGGCAGGCCATTCGACCTCCCAGTTCGGACAATGTCGGTTCGGCAGCGGATTGATCGGCTTACGGATCCCACAGGCGAGTGCAGAGGCATCCTTGACTCGCCCCTTTCCGGCAAAGGCCGTGGCAATCCCGGAAGCCGCATCCCGCGCCCAGGAGTCTCCGACAACCAGCACCTTCTTCCCTTCCGTACCCGGCAGGAGGGCTGGATCCCCCCACGGGGGTAGGCCGGTATTGCGCAGGGATGGAGATCTTTCAGGGAACGAGCACGGAGCGGCATAGCAAGGAAGATCCGGGCGTGCCGGTTTGAGTTCTTGAATAACCCCGGAGGCCCCACTCGGCCACCCCGAAATACTGCCCGCCAGGAACAGGGAAACACCTTTCAGTGCTTGACCTACAGGCATTATCGCCAATCCCTCCGGACGAAGACAGTACGCAGCTCATCAGCAGGTTCCGAGAACTCGGAGTACGACCCCAGAGCGTACTGGGGGGCAGCTGGACAACTGTCCGACACGACTCGGCTGTACGGCATTTCACCGAATCGGGCCAAGCCGACCGGAAGACTGCCTCCGGATGATGCACCAACGGGCGCGCCAGAACTTGGCAGTAGCGGCCGAACGGCTAGCCTCCTCGTGATCAATCCGATTGCTTCCGAGTCAGCGCGGGGTGTCGTTCCGCCTGATTACAGAGCTCCTGCGCGCGGAATCCATAAGCGCCGTCCGGCGATGACGGACTCCCGAGAATCCAGGTGGGTAATAATGATGCGAGGAAGAATTCGCCAACTCGGCGTCGCCGGAGTGGTCGCCGTGCTGGCGTGCGGTTGCGCTCCACAACATGCGGAGAAGAACGCGACGACACATGCCGAAGCAGTCCCGGGCAGTGCCGGTGAACCACATTACGGGGCAGCAGTTCCCCCTCTCGGTTCCCCTTCTCTCTCCCCCGCGGTGACCGGGAAGACCGTGTTGGTGGTAGGGGACTCCTGGTCCGCCAGCATCGGCCGCGGTATGAGCGAAGTCGCGGCCTCTCACAACACCGTCGTGAACGCGGGACTCGGCGGCTGCGGAATCCTGCTCCCCGTGGGCGAGGAGACCCCGGAGGCATGTCGCAAGTGGCCCACCCAGTGGCCCTCCTATCTGGAGAAGTACAAGCCCGATGCCACCTTGTTGACAGTCGGTTTCTGGGATGTCACCCCGCAGCGGCTGGCAGGCGACGAAAATCCCCGTGATCTCGCCTCGCCGACCCACGAGCAGGCCTTCCGGGACCGGCTGAACCAGGCCGTCTCTCTCCTGACCCGCCGGAACACCCCGCTGTACCTGATGACTTCGCAGCAAGTCGGCAATCCGAAGTACCGCTCCTCCGCCCTGGTGATGAACCGGGTCCTGCGGGAAGCCTCGGCGAAACATCCCGGTGTGCGACTGCTGGATCTGCGCGGCCAACTGTGCAATGACGACGGGTGTCCCAAACTCCTCGCAGGAACACAGGTCTACGACCCCACTGACCACCCCACCAAACCCGCCCGCGCACGGCTCGCCAACTGGGCTCTGAACTCAATGTTCACCAAGGACGGTGCCTGAGGTGTCGCTGGCCCTCGAACAACGTCCGGCCACAGCAGCAGGGGAGACTTTCCGCGGGAGGATCGATTCGATCGACGGCCTACGGGCCCTCGCCGTTGCCGCAGTCATGGCTTTCCACTACGGGACCGGGCTGAACGGCGGATTCCTCGGCGTCGATCTGTTCTTCGTCATCTCGGGGTTCGTCATCACCCGGCTGCTTCTGGCAGAGCGAGTCCGAGCAGCTCCCCGCCCGTCGCTGTGGAGCTTCTGGTTCCGGCGGGTCAAACGACTCCTCCCCGCCGTCCTGCTGGTGGTCGGAGCCGTCCAGACGTGGATGCTCCTGCAGGATCCTCCGGGACTGCGTCCCACCGTGAACGCCCAGACACTGGCCGCCCTCACGTATACATCCAACTGGTACGCGGTCCTTGGACACGTCGACTACTGGGACGTGTCCAAAGAGCAGGCCCCACTGAACCACCTGTGGTCCCTGGCCGTCGAGGAACAGTTCTACCTCCTGTGGCCCCTCCTTCTGATCGGGCTCACCACCTGGGGGGCCGGGCGGATCCGCCATCCCCACCGGCTTCTCCTCGCGGCTGCGGCGGTCTGCTACCTCCTGGCGCACCTTCTCTACCTCCCCGGCGTCCCGGATCGCGCCTATCTGGGCACCGACACCCGGGCCGGGGCGCTCCTGCTCGGAGCCGTCATCGCGTTCCGCCCGGGTCTGTTCTCCCGGTTCTCCCGGTTCTCCTGGCCGGCGGTAGCGGTCCTCGGCTGGTTGTGGTGCACCGCAGACATCGACTCGGCCGCCCTCTACGCCTGGCAGCTGCCTCTGGCAGGGATCGCGGCGGCGGCGTCGATCGATGCCATCGCGCACGCGGAGCGGTTCCGCAGGGCACTGTCGTCCCGCCCGCTCCTATGGCTCGGGCACCGCAGTTACGGGCTCTACCTATGGCACTGGCCCGTGTGGGTCTACCTCGGTGTCAGCCACCCGGAATGGAACCAGGCCGCGAAGGCGTCCGTAGCCGTCTGCGCGGCCGTCCTGCTCTCCGCGGCCAGCTACCGACTGATCGAGCGTCCCGTTCGAACCTCGTCGTGGCGCCCCCGTGCGCTACTTCCTGTTCTGGCTGTCTGCTGTGCCACGTTGGCCCTGGTCACCACGACCCCCGTCGCGGATCCTGTGGACGCCCACGACGGCCCGATTGTCACTGGACCGAACGCCCCGGGCGGGACGGACAACTAGCCCGCAGGTCCGCTACGGAGAGCTACTTGTCGGGTGGCGGCCCTCCAAAGCTCTGGAGGGCCGCGCGAAGTTCGGCCTGCGGCCCTCGCCGAGCTCCAGCGCGAGCTCATCGTCGGGCAGATGTGCCCGAAGAGGCGAGGGTCGCGGTCCAGGCTCAGCTGGCTGAGGCGTGGGCGGGGGAAAGCATGCTGGCGGGGCATGGCCCGGTGGCCGGCTCCGGATGGTCCGAGGGCGCCGACTCAGGTCGGGCGTCCGCGGAGTCCAGGCGGAGCATGGCCGTCTCGTCCGGGGTGCCGGGGGCTGCCTGGTAGACCACCATCCGCTGGCCGCCCGTCCGAGCCAGTTGCATGACCTCGTAGGTCAGGGTCATCGGTCCGACCTTCGGATGGCGGAAGGACTTCTGCCCGCCGCCGCGTTCGCAGACGTCGTACCGCTCCCAGAGTCGCCCGAACTCCGGTGACTTCAGCACCAGTTCACCGACGAGCGCGGTCAGCTCAGGGTCGTCCGGGTCGGCTCCGGCGACCGCCCGCAGATGTGCCACCGAGAGCGCGACCGTCTCCTCCCACGGCTGGTAGAGAGTCCGGCCGACCGGGTGGAGGAAGAGATAGCGGGTCAGGTTGCGCTGGTCCTGCGGCCAGTCCCAGAGTCCGGGCATCAGTCGCCGGCCGGGTGGGTTCGCGGCCAGTATGCGGTTGTAGCGGCTCACCACATAAGCGGGGAGCGGACGCACCGACTCCAGCATCCGCAGCACCGAGTCGCGGACGGTGTGATCGGAGGAGGCGGGCAGTTCACCGATCCGGCCTGAGGCCAACTCCACGAGCTCGTGCAGGCGTTCGTAAGCGTCGCCGCGCAGTCGCAGCGCGCGGCCGAGGGCGTCCACGACGGCGGGGGAGGGGTTGGTCTCCCGGCCGCGCTCCAGGCGGATGTAGTAGTCGACGCTCACTCCGGCCAGCGCGGCCAGCTCCTCCCGGCGCAGTCCGGGAGTACGGCGCAGTCCCGCGCCGACCGGGAGGCCGACGTCCTCCGGGCGGACCTGTGCCCTGCGGGCCTTCAGATATCTGCCGAGCTCGGTGCCCCGTGCGTCTGCTGCTGCCATTCGGCCCATTGTGGCAGGCGGACCGGGAACGTGGGGGGCCCTGTCAGGTCCTGGAACGCCGCACCCCGGGAACAGCCCGGTCTGCCAGGAGGCCGCGTGGGCGCGGAGAGTTGTTCCCGCAGCGGGCGGCCCGGCCGCCGGGGCCCAGGGGGTGCGAGGCACAGGACCGCGGCCTCGGCAGGCTGGAGCCGCCCGCCGGCGCCCTCCGATTCACAGTCAATTCCACTTGCTCACACAGGAGTTCATCATGCGGTCCACCCCTGTCCTTCCCACGTCCGCGTCCACCGCGATCGCCCACGGGCACGGTCAGCAATCATCGACGCCCACGCTCCGGCGACGACAGCCGCACCGGTCCCGACCAACCGCGCCGCCCGCCGACGCCCCCACCGTGCCGCGGCGCGGTGGCGTCGCGCTGGTCGCCTCGCTGCTCGGCTTCACGGTCATCACCATCGACGTCTCGGCCGTCAACATCGCCCTGCCCGCGATAGGGAAGTCCCTCAGCGGCGGGATGACCGGACTGCAGTGGGTGGTGGACGCGTACACCCTGATGTTCGCGGCCCTGATGATCTCCGCCGGCGCCCTCGCCGACCGTGCGGGCGCCCGCCGCGCCTACGCCTGGGGCGTGGCCCTGTTCACCCTCGCCTCCCTCGGCTGCGCACTCGCGCCCGGCATCGGCGTGCTGGTCGGCGCGCGCGTGGCGCAGGGCGGTGCCGCCGCGATCGTGATGCCGGCCTCGCTGGCGCTGATCCGGCAAGCCTACGAGGACGCCCGGGCGCGTGCCCGCGCCATCGCGCTGTGGACGGTCGGTGGTTCGGTGGCGATGGCCGCGGGTCCGGTGCTGGGCGGGCTGCTCACCGACTCGGCCGGCTGGCGGGCGGTCTTCCTGCTCAACCTCCCGGTGGGCGCGGTGATCCTGGGCCTGCTGGTCCGCGTGCCGCGCTCCGCGCGCCGACCCGCCGCGGTGGACGGCGGCGGCCAGCTCACCGCCGTATTGGCCCTGGCCGGGCTGGCCTTCGCGGTGATCGAGGGTGGCCACCTGGGCTGGACCAGCGGCCCCGTGCTGGCCGCCGCCGCGCTCGCCGTCGCCTCCGGGTGCGCCTTCCGTGTGGTGGAGGCCCGGCACCGCCAGCCCATGGTCCCGCTGGGCATGCTGATGGACCGCCGGGTGGCCGTCCCGCTGGCGGTCGGTTTCGCCGTCAACGCGGCCTTCTACGGCGGGATCTTCCTCCTCGGGCTGTACTACCAGCAGCTGCGCGGAATGTCGGGGATCGCGGCCGGGCTGATGTTCGTCCCTATGTCGGCGGTGGTGACGGCGACCAACCTGGTCTCGCCGCGGCTGGCGGAGCGGATCGGGCGGCGGCCGGTGATCGTCGCCGGCCAGCTGATCTTCACCGGAGCGATGCTGGCCATGCTGCCGCTGGCCGCGCACACCCCGGTGTGGCTGGTGCTGGTGCTGCTGCTGCCGCTGAGCGTCGGCGGGGCGCTCGTGGTGCCCGTGCTGACCGCGCTGCTGATGGACGCCGTCCCGGGTGAGCGCGCGGGGACAGCGTCGGGGCTGCTCAACTCGTTCCGCCAGACAGGCGGTGCGCTTGCCGTCGCCCTCTTCGGCAGCCTGCTCTCCGGCCCTGGCGGAGGCTTCTCCCTCCCGGGCATGCGCATCGGCCTCCTCACCGTCGCCGCCCTCCTCCTCGCCACCGCCGCCCTATCCCGCCTCCTCCTGCCCCGTGGCTGACGCCCTCGATCGGCTCCACTCGCCCCCCTGCAGCGGCTCCAGGTCCGCGAGCACGACCTCGTTGCGCCGCACCGCCTCACGCAGTTCGGGGGCTCGTTTGTTGGTCAGTGTTGTGCTTCTGCGAGGCGCGTCAAACGCCGGGCCACAGCCCCGAGGACATCACGCTTCTAGCGGGCACGAGCGAGGCCGTGGTGGCGTTCGCCGGCGACCTGTGGTGGTGGCCTGACGGCTCGGTGGACGGCCCGGTGGCCCCGGACCGCGAGGCCCTGCGCGCCTCCCGTCTGCGGGTGCTCACTGTCGCCGACCCGATCGTCCCCGGGCACGGCGCTCCTTTTCCGGCCGACGGCACCGCCTCGCTGTAGCGGATCGTCTCAATGGGGTTCGTTGGTCAGTTGGTGGTGTGTGGTGGTGAGAAGTCGGGCGGTTCTGATTGGTGTTTCCGTTCCGCCTGCTCCCAAGGAAACCGCAGGTGGCCTGGGTTGGCATGGGAACGGATCCGCCAGTTGGCCATCGCCTACTTGCATGTCGGCGAAGTGGAGCAGGCGGCCACGGTGACGGAACGCGCTCTGGATCTTTCTGCCGAGGTCTCTTCGCCCGTGGTGGCTGCCGTTCTGGACAAGGCCGCGGTGACCTGGCGTCCTACTCTTCCGGCGTGGTGTTGGCAGCGATCCAGTCGAGGCAGCCCTGTGACCCTGCTGCGATCGGCACCGCAGCGATTTCAGGGTTCTGCCAGGGGTGATGCTTGAGTAGGTGGGCTTCCAGCTCCGGGTAACGGGCGGCGGTGGTTTTCAGCAGCAGCTGCCATTCCTCGCCGGTGCCGAATTCCCCGTCGTGCCAGAACGCGGAGATCACGGGCCCGACGATCTGCGCCCCTGCCGCGAGGCGATGGCTGACGACTGCCCGCGCCAGTTCAACAGCCTGGTCTCGGGTCGGGGTTGCCGTGGACACCTGGAGAAAGTCGGCCATATCGCGAGCGTAGTTTGATCGCGTGGGTCTGCGAAGGGAGCCGTGCCCTCGTTCAGGCGGTGTGGGGGAGGTTGGCAGCTTGTGCGGCGAAGCGTTGCCGGCGTTGCTCATCAATCGGTCGATTACTCAACAGGGGCTGGGTTCGGTGCCGCCGTGGCGGCGGAGGTAGGCCAGGACGGCGCGGACCCGGCGGTGCCCGCTGTCGCCGGCCGACAGGCCGAGTTTGAGGAAGACGCTGCCGATGTGTTTGTGGACGGCGTTGTCGGTGATGAAAAGCCGCTGGGCGATGGTGGCGTTGTTGTGACCTTCGGCCATCAGAGCCAGGACCTCGCGTTCGCGGGGGGTGAGGGCGTCGACGGGGTCGCCGCGGACGGCGAGGAGCTGGGCGATGACCTCGGGGTCCATGGCGGTGCCGCCGGCGGCCACGCGGCGCAGTGCTTCGGTGAACTCTGCGATACGGCTCACCCGGTCTTTGAGTAGATAGCCGATGCCGCCGCGGGTGTCGGAGAGGAGGCGGCCGGCGTATTCCTGCTCGACGTACTGAGACAGGACCAGGACGGGAAGTCCGGGGCGGTCGCGGCGGGCCCGGAGGGCGGCGCGGATACCCTCGTCGCGGAAGGTCGGGGGCAGCCGCACGTCGACGATGGTGACGTCCGGGCGGTGGGTCTCGACGGCGGCGAGGAAGCCGGGGGCGTCATCCGTGATCGCGGCGACCTCGAAGCCCTGGGAGCCCAGCAGGAGTTCGAGTCCGGACGACAGCAGGACGTTGTCCTCGACGATGACTACACGCACGGCAGCTCCACGGTGATGGTGGTCGGCCCGCCCGGCGGGCTGCTGATCTTCATGGTGCCGTCCAGGGCGGCGGCGCGGCGGCCAATTCCGTCCAGGCCGCTGCCTCGAGATGCGTCCGCCCCGCCGGTCCCGTCGTCGGTGATCTCTGCGGACAGCATCGCGCCGTTGCGGGTGACGTGGACGGCGGCCTTGGTGGCTCGGCTGTGCCGGGCGATGTTCGCCAGCGCCTCGGTGACGGCGAAGTAGGCGACCGCTTCGACCGCGGCAGGGACCTCACCGAGCTCGCCGATGTCGATGCGGGTCGGTACGCCGGCCCTGGTGGCCAGGGTGCTGAGCGCGCCGACGAGGCCCTGGTCGGCCAGGACCGGAGGGTAGATGGTGCGGATGACCGAGCGCAGCTCGGTCATAGCCTCCTCGGTCTCGGCTTGGGCCTGCCGTACGAGCGCAGCGGCCGCGTCCGGGTTCTGGGGAAGGATCTCCCCGGCCACGGCAAGCCGCATGGCGATGGCCACCAGCCGGGCCTGGGTGCCGTCGTGCAGGTCGCGTTCGATCCGGCGGAGTTCCGCGCCGTGCGCCTGCAGGACGTCTGCGCGCGTCTGGGTCAGCTCGGTGACGCGCGCGGCCAGTTGCTCCGCGGGAGACGGTGCCAGGACTGCCAGGCAGCACCGCGCGTGCACCCGGGCGAGCGGTGGCAGGGCGATGGCCGCCAGCGCCGCAAGGAGCAGGAATTGCGCCAGGTTGATCGTCAGCGCGGAGGCCCAGCTGTTGATACGGACACCGAGCAGCAGCCGTGGCGGATCCGACGTGGGAAAGGCCCACCACCCCACGGTGACGACAAGGGTGAGGAGCAGGTTACCCAGGCACAGCATGGCGAGTGTGCCCGCGGGCAGGCCGGTGGCCACCTGAGTCACGACCCACGCAAGGTCGCGGCGGAGGTCGCGCGGGCGCGGCTGCACCGGTCGGCCCAGCAGCGCCCCGGCGCGCCGGCGGTGGCTCTCCGCCCAGGGAGCTGCCAGCGACGGTACGCACAGCAGTGGCGCCGCCAGGAGCGTCACCGTCGCGGTCATCAGGGTGCCGAGCAGGTAGCGTCCGCTGCGCCCGGTCTGGACCAACCGTGCGCGGGCCTCGCCGATCACGCGGTGCACTGGTTCGCCTTCGTCTGTCGTACGGGACCGGGAGCGGCCCTCGGACGCGCCACTGTACGTGCCGGGCCGCCCCTGCGGCACTACAGCCACCTGTAGGTTTCAATCGGCCGCCTGTGGTAGCGACTTGCAAGTCGACGCTTACCTAGCGTGGGATTCATGAGATCCACAACCCCGGCCTCCGCGCCGCAGCGCCACCCGTCCCAGCAGCGTCACCGCCGGATCGGCCGAGGGTGGCTGGCCGTCGCGGCGGCAGCACTCGTCACAGCGGGTGTGGCCATAGCTGTCCAGTCCTCGGACGACGCGGCCGCGACGTCCGCACCCGGCTACCAACAAGACGACCTGCGCCGGGACATCGATGCCATCCAGGCGCTGCGGGTCACGGGCGTACAGGCGCGGGTGACCACCGCCTCCGGCCGGGATCTGGTCGCCACCACCGGCGTCGCCGTGGCGGGCACGAACCGCCCGGTGCCCCGCGACGGCTACTTCCGGATCGCCAGCACCGGCAAAACACTCATGGCCACTGCGATCCTGCAGTTGGTCGACGACGGCAAGCTGTCACTGGACGACACGGTGGACCGCTGGCTGCCCGGTGTGATCAACGGCAACGGCAACGACGGACGGAAGATCACCGTGCGCCAACTCCTGCAGAACACCAGCGGCCTGCACGACGACCTTCCCGGCTTCGACACCCCGCAGGAGTACCACCAGCACCGCTACGACACCTACACCCCCGAACAGATCGTCGCCCGGGCGATGAAGCACCACCCGGACTTCCAGCCCGGCACCGGCTGGAGCTACTCCAACACCGGCTACGTCGTCCTCGGCATGATCGTCGAAAAGGCCGCCGGCCGCCCATGGCAGGAGGAGGTCGAGAGCCGGATCCTGAAACCGCTCGGCATGAACCACACCTACCTGCCGGGCACCACGCCCACCCTTCGCCGCCCGCACGCCGACGGCTACCAGGTATTCGCCCCCGGCGAACGGACCGACGTCACCGAACAGATCGTCCCCGACCTCGGCGGCTATGTCTCCACCACGGCGGACGTCAACCGCTTCTTCCAGGGACTGCTGGGCGGCAAGCTGCTGCCCAGGGCGCGCATGGCCGAGATGCAGGACACCGTCCCGGTCCCCAAGCCGTTCCAGGCATTCTGGCCCGGCGGACGCTACGGCCTCGGCTTGGTCAACCGCCCCCTGACCTGCGGCGGCAGCTACTGGAGCCATGAAGGAGGCGAAGCCGGCTACATCACCCTGAACGGCGCCACCGACGACGGCAGCCGCACCGTCACCGTCTCCATGTCCACCAGCTTCAACGACCTCGATCAAACGCTCCGGCAACAAAAGGCCGCCAGCAACCTCGTCGACCGCGCGCTGTGCGACACCGTCAGCAACAGACAGGGAAAGTGACCGCCCAGGACGCTCGTGCCGGCTCCGGGCCACCACAAGCTGCTGAGCCAAGGTGTCCCCGGACCTGCGCGCGGTGGTACTCGGCCGTACGCCCCGTTCAGTCGTAGGACTCCAGCTCCGAGAACATCGCGCTTCTCGCGGGCACGAGCGAGGGCGTGGTGGCGTTCGCCGGCGACCTGTGGTGGTGGCCTGACGGCTCGGTGGACGGCCCGGTGGCCCGGGACTGCGAGGCCGTGCGCGTCTCCCGTCTGCGAGTGCTCATTGTCGCCGGCCTGATCGTCCCTGGGCACGGCGCTCCTTTTCCGGCTGATGACACCGCGTCGCTGTAGCGGATGATCTCAGTGGGGTTCGTTGGTCAGTTGGTGGTGTGTGGTGGTGAGGAGTCGGGCGACTCGGAGTGGGGTGCAGAGGGTGGCGGGGGAGTGTATGGGTACGGCCCAGTAGGAGGGACATGAGCGGGGGTCGAAGTCCACGTGTTCCGGGCTGGGAACGCCGAGGTGGGTGCCGTGTCCGAGGAGTTCGATGCCGAGTTTGGCCCGCCATTCGGCTGCGGCGTGTTGCCAGGTGTGGGGCATGCTGGCGGGGGCGAGGGCGTAGTAGCGGTGTCCGCGGGGGTCGTGGATGACGGGTCCGCCGTCGAGGGCGTCGTCGAGGAAGTCGTCGGTCTCGTCGGGTTCTTCGGTTCCGGTGAGGGTGTGGATGAGCTGGCTGGGGATGCGTACGGCGGAGAAGAGCGTGCCCAGGGGCAGTAGGGCGAGTTTGTGTTCCTGCCATTCCAGGCGGGCCTGTTCGGGTGCGGGGTGGGCGGCGAGGAGCCAGTGCCCGGCGGCCAGTCGCCGTTTGGCGCTGGTGTGTACGAGCGCACCGGGCGCGGTTTGGACTGGCTGTACTGCTTTCAGGCCGTTCATCGGCGCAGCTCCCGGGCCAGGGCCCTCAGGGCGCGTCGGGTCTGGCAGAGGGCTGGGCCACCCATGCACTGCTTGCAGGTCCCCAGGTGGCCGTTGTAGCTGGTCAGGATCGGCTTGAGTGTGCAGTGGCGGCAGCCGCGGGGGAACCAGCGGCCGACGACACCAAGGATGCTGTCGTAGCGCTGCCCGAGGTCGACCGCGGTGTCGCCCTGCAGCTCGGTCCCGCACCATACGCAGTTGGCGCTGCGAAGCTGTGCGGGTGTCAGTCGTCCCGTGCCAGGCAGCTGAAGTGAGGCGAGCGCCCGCGAGTGGGCCGACGGAGTCGCGGTGGTCATGCTACGGCGCCCCTTTGGCGGAAGAGTTCGGCGAGGCGCAGCGCGACGGCTGTGCGGCCTCGGTCGTGGTCCATATGCGCGAGGGCCGAAGTCGCTGGTTGTGGGGCCATGAACAGGACGGTAGGGACCCGCTCTTGACCTGGGCCAGGCGATGTTCTCGAATGTTCTTGCACACTGGCCGGATGTTCTCGTGTGGTCTGGTGAAGGGGGCGGTGCCCTGTAGTGCGGGGCCTGCCCGCGCCGTGATGCTGGTCGTCCACACTCCGAAGACGGAGGCGACATGGCACGACGACTGCGGTTCAACGGTACGGACAGCAAGAACGGGGGCTGCCCGGCGCTACACAGCGACGCTGACTCCGGAGAGATCATCGTCCAGGGAGTCCGCTCACCGATCCCGAAGATCTTGTCCAGCTCCAGCACTTCGGTTCGGGCGACGCGGCGGTGGTGGTGCCGCGTGAGCTGCTCGTCAACCACGGACCGAAGGAGATGGAACGCGTAGCCAAGCTGATCAGCTTCGAAGAGTTCGGCCGCCTCTTCGAGACGTTCGAGCACTCGGCTTGGCACTTGGAGACGCGTTGCGGCTACGCCTCTGATCGGGATGACGCCGGCTTCGCAGAATTTCAGCGGACGGGCCGGGTCCCGATGGACCTCGACAGCGACTGGTGCACCAACATCCGTCAACAGACCGACCGCGGCAAGTACGTCGGGCGCGTCCGCGTTGTCAACGACCCGCCCAGTGAAGGCCAGTTGTTTCTTCTGGACTACGCGCGTACCAACGCTGCCACCGGCGAGGAGGTCCGCAACGCATGGCGGGATGACGCGGTTCGCGCTCGCATCCCTGCCGAGGACTTCTGGGTCTTCGACAGCCGCCTTGTGGTCGTGCTCCACTTTGACGACGAGGACGTGCTGGGGGACCTGGAGGTCATCACGGAGCCTGCCGTGGTGCTGGGGTACTGCCAGATCCGCGACGCCGCTGTACACATCTCGAAGCCGTACGACGAGTTCGTGGCGCAACTGCGCCAGCGCTGACGGGGAGCCGGTGGGCACAGACTTTCAGCAGGCCCGGGAAGCCCTCGGAGTACGGCTCCGGGAATTGCGCCTGTCGGCCCCCGGCGGTCGGCTCACCGGCACCCAGCTTGCCCAGCGGCTTGGCTGGCCGCACTCCAAGATCTACAAACTCGAGGGTGGCCGTCAGACCGCGACCAGCGATGACCTGCGGGCCTGGGCTGAAGGTGTTGGTCAGTCCGATGCTATCGATGAACTCGATGCCCGCCTCAAGGGGTTCGAATCCCACATTCGCTCCTGGCGTCGCCAACTCGCTGCCGGTCACCGGCCCGTCCAGGACAGCTGGAACCTGGAGGTGTCACGGTCCACGGTCATCCGCGCGTGGGAGGAGGCTGTCGTCCCGGGCATGCTCCAGACTCCCGATTACGCGCGGGCCATCTTCATCCGCTATGCCGACCTCCACGGGACGGCCCGCGATACTGATGAGGCCGTACGGGCCCGGATACGCCGCCAGGAGTGGCTCTACGAGGCTGGTCACCGATTCTACTCCCTGGTGTGGGAGGCGGCACTTCACGCCCTGATCTGCACCCCGTCCGTCCTCGGAGCCCAGCTGGACCGCCTCACGGGCGTGATCGGTATGGACACCGTGGAGCTGGGGATCATTCCGCTCGGAGCCTCACTCAAGGTACCCGCCGCGAACGGGTTCTGCGTCCTGGACGACCGAGTCGTCATCACTGAGGACTGGCACGCCGAGCTGTGGCTGGACGATGCCGACTCCATCGCCACCTACCTGCGGGTGTGGAATCTGCTCCGGGAGTCGGCGGTGTACGGGGCAAACGCACACAACCTCATCAACCGGGCCCGGCGGGCGCTGAACTCCATCTGATGTCGGGCATGACGAACGCGCCTGGCCCTTGTGCGTGTGGGTGGTGTCATGGGGTGCAGGACGGTCAGGCGACTCGCAGTTTTTTGCGGCGGTCGCGGGCCAGTTGCTCCCGGTACTCTTCGACGGCTTGGTGGTACCGGGTGACGAAGTGCGGGTCGTCGAGCCGGTCGAGGGGGTTCATCTGCTCGATGGCGGCCACGGCCTCAGCTGGATGCTGGTAGCCGGCGAGCATGGGGTTGATGCGGTAGACGCCGTTGCGTTCTTTCTTCACCAGCCGGGCGAGTATCAGGTCGCGCAGGCCGGAGGTGACGCTCGGTCGGCTCAGTCCCAGGAGGGCAGCGATCTGAGCCTGGCCTGTCTCTATGCGCCCACCTGGCTCGCTGCGGGACCGCAGGGCGTGAAGGATGCGGTATGCCGGTTGCGACAGGTTCAGGGAGGCCACCACGCCCTCGGCATTGACCGGTGCGAACAACAGCCCGCTCACAGATCGTCCTCCTTCGGCATCGTCACCCCGTGCATTTCATCGAACTGCTTCTGCTTCCGCTCCATGCGCGCGTCGAACCGCTGCCGTCGTTCGCGCCGCTCCTCAGCCCGCTTCATGCGGAACTCGTAAATCGCCTGCTGGTGAGGTACGTCAGCGCCTTCTGCGCCCCGCGCTCCTCGCGCATCCGGCCGGTGGGCATGGTACGTTCGAAAACTTTGCTCGTACCGGAAGGAATGCCATGGACGCCCTTTCTCCGCACAGCCAGTTCCTCAGCGAGGTGCTTCCTCGGATTCAGCAGGATTCGAGAGTGGCCGGTGTTGCCGTCGCAGGGTCGATCGCCGGGGGACACCCCGACATCTACTCCGATGTCGATCTGATCGTGGTCATCGATGACAAGGCGTACGACTCGGTCATGCAGGAGCGACTCGCGTTGATCGGTTCGTGGGCTGCCCTTGTGGCAGGGTTTACCGGGGAGCACGTCGGCGAACCACGCCTGATCATCACGCTGATCGGCCCGCCCCTCCTCCATGTCGACTTCAAGTTCGTGCGGGCCTCCGACTTTGCCGAGCGCGCCGAGGACCCCGACATCCTCTGGGACCGAGACGGCGGCCTGGCCAGCTCGCTCGCGGAGCATCCGCTGACAGCCCCGTCACTCGACCTCCAGTGGATCGAGGACCGGTTCTGGATCTGGGTGCACTACGGTGCGACGAAACTTGGCCGCGGTGAGCTCTTCGAGGTCATCGGCTTCCTCAGCTACCTTCGCGAGGTCGTGCTGGGGCCTCTGGCCGCTCGGCGGGTGGGTGCATCACCTCGCGGCGTCCGCCACCTCGAATCAATCGCACCGGAGGAGGCACGCGACCTTCAGGCAACCCTCTGCGGCTACGACCGGTATGACGCCGGCCAGGCTCTCCTCGCCAGCGTCGAGCTCTATCGGCGGTGGTTCGACGACACCGGAGCGACAATCGAACGCCGCCGCCACGCCGAAAAGCTCGCCGTGCAATACCTCCACGACGTCATCGATGAGAAGACCTGACCAAGCTGCCCCGGCGTGGGGGCCAAGGGCGTCCGCTACTGTCTCTCATCTCCGGGGCGCCACAGGCTGGCACGGTGGTGTGAGTCACTCGGCTGGGTTTGCTGCGGCTGTCATAGCGATGTCCACTCTTGCCTCATGGAACGGGTTGTGCCATCGGGCGGTTCGTTCGCATGGGGTCGACTGCTCTGCGTTGCACGTGGGGCAGGGCTGGGCTGTGATCTCTGCGGTACGGTCGGCTTCGGCGAGCCACATCTCGCGGCGCGCTGCGAGCATTTTGCGTGCGGCGGTGTGCTGTTGTTCGGCGAGGTAGCGGCGGGTGGCCTGCTCTGTGTGGTCTTCGAGCGGGTCGCCTAGCAGTTCGCGCAGGTCGCCGTCGAGGGGCGGTTCGGGGACGGTTGGCGTGTAGAAGTTGGCTGCCTCGATGGCGAAGGCCTTGGGGCCGTCGACGCCAGCGAGCTTGCGCCGCGCCTGGTGGAGGCTGCGCACTGTGTCTCCCTTGGGGGATTGGCACAGGCGGCCAGCCGGCGCAGTGCAGTGCGGGCACCGCACTGAGAGGATCATGATGATGTTGCGGCGCCGCCGTTCAGTCTCGTGGCGGCGTTCTTCTTCAGCCCGTTTCCGGCGTTCCTGAGCAGCCTGTTCCTCCGCTTGTCGGCGTTTCAAGGCCTCCGGGCTGGGGTGGGCACGGCACGGCTCACGGGAGGTGTCCCATCTGCACGGTTCACCGTCCTTACGGGGCTGGCCGCACAGGTTCGGGTTGGTCAGGTCCAAAGTGCGGCCAAGGCGCCAGGAGCCGTGGATGGGCGCCGAGCAGCGGGTGCAACATGCAGTGTCTGGTTCCACCGGCACGACTTCGTAGCGGTAACCGTTCACGATGACCACCGGCCGGGAGCAGCTGCATGTCCCGTCCTCGCTCGCGTTCTCAGTCCTCACGTACTACTAACGGTCCAGGCGCACAAAAAACGGCGTGCTTCTGAACTCAGCTCACCCGATTGGGGGACCAGGCATAGTTGGCCGCCGGTGCTGCGGTGGGTGCGCCGTTCTTGCTGGGTGTGCTGCGAGGGGGTAGAGGGCCTGGCTGTGAAACGTTTGTTCAGGCGGTTGGTCGGTTTCGTAGGGACACGACGACCTTGCGTCCGGTGGCTTTGTCGCCGAGGCGGAAGAACTTCACTTGGCCTTCGCTGTGTGTGTGTTCCAGCCATCCGTCTTCCACGAGTTCCCTGCGGGCGCGTGAGAAGTGCGGCGCTGGAACTCCTATGCGCTCGGCTAGTTCAGCCGCCGTGCGCTCGACGGCGTTGTCCAGGCCCCCGAGGATTGCGTATGTCATCAGTACGTTCTGCTTCAGGTGGGGCAGTGTCCTCGTCCGTTCCTGCAGGGCGGCGAGGTCTGGGTACGGGCTTTGACGTGGCATGGGGTCGGCCCTTCGATGCTGAGCCGGAGCGTCCCGGCAGAGTCGGCAGGTGGAAGGCGGCGGCCTGTTCGGACTGTTCCCGCCCGGAGAGGGCGGAAATGATGTGCGGACTTGCCCGGTACTTGATCGTCCGGCCGATCACTTCGGCCAGGAGGAACATCTTGTGCTCGGCGAGCTTCTTCGCGATCCTCCTGGTGGCCTGCGGGGTCAGTCCGAGGAATTCGGCGGCGTCCTTCGCGGTCGCGCCGCCCTCCTCGTAGGTCATGATCCCGCAGTAGAAGAAGACGCGTAAGTCGTCGCCGGTGATCCCGGAGTCCTTGGCCAGCATGGCCTTGACGCGGCTGAAGCTGAACTGCCCGTGTCGGCCGCCGAAGGCGTAAGGCCGGCGGGAGTCGTCTTCCTCTGGCTCCCACAGCTCATGGACCTCACCGGTCGCGGTGTTCACCAGTTCCCGGCTGTGCCCGCTCCGCCCCTGCTTCGGCACGTACGTCCCCCGACCTGGCTTGCGTGGCTGCTGTCTGACGGTCTTTAGCTTACCTACTGCGACATGTCGTGTGTGGTAATCGAAAGAATCAGAGAGTTCCCTCGATTACCACACACGACATGAACGTGAGCGACATGTATCGGCATCCTAGGATGCCGATATGAGCATCCTGCGATGCCTATGTTGCGCGCTTTTTCGCAGGTCAAAGGCTCGCGGAGGCTGCGCGCTCTATATGCGACCAACGAACGCGTCAGCGTGCGGCCCCCACGGGCGGATCTGGCCCATCTCACCCATGGCTTCCATGTCACATCCCGGTGTGGGTGTCGAGGCATGGGGGGCTGACGTCTCTTCAAGTTCGTTGGGAGGCCTGCACTAGCGCCGGTTCCTCTCTTCGCATCTTGGTGTCGGTCAGCCGGGACAGCCTGCTCCCTGTCTGGCACGCCTGGGACAGGCGTCGTGATCCAAAGTCGATCCGGGAGTATTTTTGAAGCATCACATCTGTGCCTGTCTGCGTTGCTCCGGATGGCAGGCTGGCGGTCATGGAACGAAGAAGCCACCAGTGGACGCTGAGTGTTGATGGGGAGCGGTTCGAGGTCTGTGATCGCCCGGACGAGCCGGGGACCTATGACTTCACGTGGCTGACCGGACCTGATCCGGAGTACGGCTTCACCTCTCGAGTGCATGGAGCCGAGCCGCCGAGCGCGGAGGAACTGAAAGCCTACGCGAGGGAGTTCCTGCGCCAAGTGGACCCAGACACTGGACACATCGAGTGACCTAAAGCCAGTCAACCAGCCCCCGCACACCCTTCCCGCTGCTAGCTGTGGCGTGCCGCGCGAAGCGTGGTACGCCTTGTGACGCGTTAGCGTCACGGTGGCTGGAGCGCAGCGGAAGCCACCTTCCGACCGAAGGCCGGCCACGCCCCGCGATAGCGGGGCGTGCGCTCCTGGAGCGCAGCGGAAGGAGCGTCAGTAACCCTGCTCCGCAGGGTTACTGGGCGGGGAGCGCAGCGAGCCGCCTCCGCTCCCGCGGAGCGGGAGCGGAACCCCCGCGCGCAGCGCGGGGGTTCGCTTGCATCGCGCGCAGCGCGATGGCACCCGCTCCGCG
>NZ_JBSFVU010000040.1:0-52410 GCF_053592475.1 Streptomyces sp. NPDC002671 | reverse complement strand
CACCCAAGACAACGACTGCTGAACACACGAAACAGAAGACACCTGGGTCACTTTTGACCCGCCCAAACTGGGTCACGGTTCAGCCGCCGCCGACATCAACTCGCCCCACTGATCCGGGCACATCGCCCGAGGTCAGCTGCGGTGAAGCAGTTCTGGACCGCTACGGGCCGAACCACCCGGAAAGAGAGAGTGATCGGTATGCACGGGGTGTGTCCCGGTGCATCGAGAACCAGCTGAGAAATGGATTTCGCCTCCGTCGGACGTGCTGTGTACAGTTGAGGGACCGACGCGGGGTGGAGCAGCTCGGTAGCTCGCTGGGCTCATAACCCAGAGGTCGCAGGTTCAAATCCTGTCCCCGCTACGAGGCGAAGGGCCCGGCAACCGCCGGGCCCTTCGATGTGTCTGGCCTGGGTCGGTTCGATGAGATCGGCCGGTCTCGTGTGAGCGTTACCCTGCCGACGTGGAGTACGGGCTTGGCTGCCCGCTGATGACGGGGAGATCGGCGACCGGGTCGGTGGCGCACTCGCGGTACGCGTGAGCGGATGGCGCGTCGTGCCGGCGCCAGCCGGGTCATCGGATGCCGTTACGCTGCGGCGTCGGTCTGCTGTTCCTGCGCGAGTCCTCGGCCCATCGGACTCCAGGCGGAGGTGAACAAGCCTGGCTCGCACCACAGTTGCACCTTTTCGCCTCTCATCGATGTGTGCAGTTCCTGTTCCTCAGGTTCCGCGGGCCGACGGGACGGAGTGAAAGGTATGCACTGATGGCGAAGGGCCATACCAGCCGGCGGGCCCGTACTTACGCCCGCTGCACCAGTGTTTCCCGGCAGGCCGCCTGCCGTGCGGTTGCTCAGGGAGCTCTCCCGGCCATTTGGGCGTCTGACGGCAGTAGTTGACGCTACGGCAACAACCCCGCACAACCACCACGGACACCCGCGCACGTCACCGGACCAGCAAACCGCGCTTGACCTTGCGGGTGCCGATACATCATCCGGCCTGGTCTCGCGGCATGTTGGTACTCGCGTAGGGTTCCACCGAGCCGGTCTCGTCGGCGTACCTCCAAGTGTCTGATCTGCGCGGGCTCGTTGATCGGTTGGGGGGAGTGGGCGCAGCGGCGCCTGCTCGGTGTCTCCACCCGCTGCATCGAGAAGCTCGCCGAGTCCCTCGGAGTGACCCGGCGTTCGAAGTCGCAGGTCTCGGCGATGGCCCGGCACCTGGACGAGCAGGGCGCCACGTTCCGCAACCGGCCGCTGGACGCGAAACCGTATGTGTTCGTCCGGGTGGACGCGCTGCCCCAGAAGGTCCGTGAGGGTGGTCGGATCATCAACGTCCATCCGCTGATCGCGGCCGGTGTGACCGAGAGGCCGATGGTTGACCGACAGGTCGATGTTGTGCCCCTGCACAGCGACTACGACGGTCCTGGCCAGGACCGGGGGCGCTTTCACAAGAAGATCACCCTCTGATCCGCAGTCACCACTTCGCCGGACCAGGCAGCGACCGACTTCACGGCCTTGGGGCAACCACTACGGCACGGACGCGGCGCCGGCCGAGGTGGAGTTCTCGTCGGCGGCGCTGGGCGCGGCGCTTGGCGAGTACGCACTGACGGTGGATGCGGAGGCCGCCTGCAGGGCGACCTCCGCATCCTGGTGGTCCAGGGATCAGTGCCGGACCGTCCAGGACTGCTTGTCCTTGAGGGTCGTGGCGATCGCCGGGTCGCGCACGGCGTCCGTGCGGTCGGTGACGACGACGGTGAGGCGATGGCTGCGGGCGCCCCGCGAGTCCAGGTGGAGCGCGGCGACGGGCACGTCGGTCCGGCCCGCCTGAGAGGCCAGCGGCTTGCCGTCGAGGTACCACTGGATGTCGAGCTGCTGCTCGCCCGCCAGCCGCGGCACCTCGACACGCGCCGTGTCGCGCTGGCGCAGCGTGCCGTCGGTGGGGGTGAGGGGGGTCGCGATGGAGGCGTGGCGGTAGAAGCCGGCGATCATCGCCTCGCGGCCGGGAAGGTTGAAGGGCTTGCCGAGAACCCGCATGATCGAGGCGTCGGTGGGCCGGTTGAGGCCGGCCACGTAGTAGCCGCCGCCCTGGTATGCGCCGACCGTGCCGCCGTCGGGAGAGGCCTCGCCGAGCCAGCGGTACCATTTGGTCTTCTGCGCGCCCATGGCGTCGGCACCGAGCGTGGAGATGTTGGATTGCTCGGGTTCCGCGCCGGTGTACTGCTCGTAGCCCGGGTAGCCGGGGTAGAAGTACTCGTCGGCGAGTTTGCCGAGGGAGTGGCCGGTCTCGTGGATGGCGATCTGGCCGGACCTGTCGTTGCCGGCGGAGGCGGTGGAGATGCCCTCGTAACCGAGCGTCTTGCTGGGCGTGTTGTAGCCGGCACCGCCGTACTTGGTGCTGTTGGCCAGGACGATGACGAGGTCGGCCTGGGGGGCCTCGGCGACGTACGAGTCGACCTTCTGCTCGTCGAGGCAGAGCAGCCGCTCGGTGCCGTCGCACCAGAAGTACGAGCCGAGTGCGGTGTCCTTGACGACGTCCCGGCCCGGATCGCCGGAGACTCCGGAGTCGTTCGAGACGGCGTCGACGGTCCAGACGTTGAAGAGGTTCTGATAGGTGGTGTACGGCTCGACGGCCGTCACCTCGGCCCACTTCTCCTTGGCGTCGGCGTGGAACTGGTCCAGTTCGGCGGCGGTGTAGCCGTCGCCGACGATGACCACGTCGAGGCGGTCGGCGGTGGGGCCGTTGTCGACGACCTCGGTGACAACGCCGTCGGCCCGGGTCTCGGCCGCGGAGAGCGGTGCGGCGGTACGGGCCTTGTGGGCGGACGGCACCCAGGTGTAGCCGGAGCCGGCCTCCTGGTGGCCGGGCTCACCGCTTTCGGCGTGCTCGCGGCCGGGTATCTCGACCTTGACCCGCCCGGTCGCCTCCGGGGCTGCACCCGCGGAAGCGGAGCTGGGGGCGACGGCGAGGGCGGATATGACGGCGGCGGCCACCGTGGCCGCCGCCATTGATCTGCGTATGGACAAGGGCAACAGTCTCTCCCCAGAACAAGCAACTTAAGTGCGCGTATTAATACGCTTAACAAGATGCTTAACCTAGGGCTCTCTGCCAGTGCCGCACAATGCCCTTGCGGCCGCAGGAAGGGGAACGCACCATGGACGAACCGGCTGTCATCGGACAGCGCGTACAACGCCTGCGTGCTGAACGAGGTCTGACGCAGCGACATCTGGCCGGGACCGCGTACACGGCCGCGTACATCTCCACACTGGAGTCCGGCAAGGTCCGCCCCTCCGGGACCGCCCTGCGCTTCCTGGCCGAACGGCTCGGCACCACATACGAGGAACTGACCACCGGCCGTTCCGCCCGCCTCGCCACCGAGCTGCGCCTCGCCCTCACCGACGCCCGCCGCCTGATCGCCGCCGGTACCCTCGACGAGGCGGCAGCCCGCTACCGGGAACTGCTCGCCGAGGCCGGGGAGCTCGCCCTGGAGCCCGAGCGGGCCGACGCGCTCACCGGGCTCGGCGAGTGCGCCCTGGAAAGCGGCGAACTGGACGCCGCCCGCGAGCACTTCGAGTCGGCGGAGCGGCTCCTCGCGTCTGCCGGCGAGCCACTGCCCCGCCGGGTCCGCGCCCTGCGCGGCCGAGCCGTCGCGCACCTGCTCGCCGGTGAACTGCGGTACGCCTGTTACGTCCTGGAGACCGCCCTCGACGAACTGAACGCCCAGGGCCTGCACGACCCGGACGCCCTGGTGCTGCTGTACGCCTCCTGCATCGGCCCGTACATGGACATGGGAGCGCACGCCCGCGCCGCCCAGGCCGCCGAACTCGCCCTGGCACTGGCCCCGCAGGTCTCCGACCCGGCTCTCGTCGCCGGAATGCACCGCAGCGTGGCACGCACCCTGCTCGCCGAAGGGCGGATCGCCGAAGCCGACGCCTCGCTCGCCAAGGCTCAGGACCTCTACCAACAACTGCAGACCCGTACCGAGCTGGCCCACTGCCACTGGATGCGTGGCTATGTGCACGCCCAGAACAACGACCTGGAAGCCGCCGAGCACGAGTTGCGCACCGCCCGAGAGATGCTCGCCGCCCGCAGCGCCGCCCTCTACACCGCGCAGGTCGAGGTCGAACTGGCCGATGTGCTGCGCCGCCGGGGAAAGCGTGAGGAGGCTGTGGCCCTGCTGTCCCGGCTGCTGGAACTCGGTGCGGACCTCGGCGACGGACGCGGCGCCGTCCACGCCGCGGGCGCCCACCGGCTGCTGGGACTGATCGCCGAGAAGGAGCATGCGGACGAGCAGGCCGAGGAGCACTACGTCATGGCCCTCGCCCTGCTGGAGCGCAGCGAGGCGGCGGGCGATCTGGCCGATCTGTGCCGGCTGCTGGGCGATCTGCTGCGGCGTACGGGCCGTACGGAAGCCGCGCTCGACGCGTACCGCACCGGCCTCGGCCACCGGGCGGCGCCGGGTACCACCACGCTGGGCCCGGCGCCCACGGCACCGCCGTTCCGCGGCGCCTGATGAACACGGCCGGCCCGGGCCGCCCAGCACCTGGACGGGTGAGCCGGGGGACTCAGCCGGCCAGTACCGACCGCGCGATCCGCGAGTCCCTGCCGCCTCGTCGACGGCAGAGGCCCTGGGGCTCAGCCGCGGGTGCTCGTGTCCGGTGCGGTGACGGTGAGGTAGCCGATGTTCGGCCCGTCGTCCTTGGCCGAGGTGAGGCGAATCGTGTTCGTGCCCGCCTTCGACGCCACCTGAGGAACGCCCGGCTCTTCGGACAGCCCGCCGGCTCTCATGGCTTCCTGAACGAGATCGACCGCCAGGGCCGAGTCCGGCCTGGCGGTCCGTGTGATCTGCGAAAGCCTCTCCCCTCACAAGGGCCCCGTGGTGCACCGCCGGCCGACCGAACCCCCCGGTTCCAGCTGAACTTCACACCGGCCGACTCGTCCGCTCGCTCGCTCGTGCGTGAGGTGGCGAGATCACGGTCATACGAGGGCAGCCTCGCCGCACGACGGCCCTGCCTCGGGTCCAGCTCTCGATGTGCTCAGCCCGCGAAACGGGCCATCCACGCCTCGACCTCGTCCGCCGACCGCGGCAGGCCCGCCGACAGATTCTCGTGACCGTCGGCGGTGACGAGCAGGTCGTCCTCAATGCGTACGCCGATGCCGCGCCACTCCTGAGGTACGGTGAGATCGTCTGGCTGGAAATACAGGCCGGGCTCGACGGTGAGCACCATGCCCGGCTCCAGTACGCCGTCGATGTACTCCTCGGTCCGGGCCTGCGCGCAGTCATGGACGTCCAGGCCGAGCATGTGACCGGTACCGGCCATCGTGAAACGGCGCTGGAGGCCCAGCTCGTACGCGCGGTCGGCAGGCCCTTCGATGAAACCCCACTCGACCAGCCGCGCTGCCAGAGAACGTTGGGCCGCCTCATGAAAGTCCCGATACGCGGCGCCCGGTCTGACGGCCGCCATGCCCGCCTCCTGGGCCTCGTACACCGCGTCGTAGACCCGGCGCTGCACGGGGGTGAAGGTGCCACTGATCGGCAGGGTGCGCGTGACGTCGGCGGTGTACAGGGTGCGCGACTCCACGCCCGCATCGAGCAGGAGCAGTTCCCCGGGGCGCACCGGTCCGTCGTTGTCGGTCCAGTGCATGATCGTGGCGTGCTCGCCCGCGGCGCAGATCGTGCCGTAGCCGACGGCGTTGCCCTCAAGGCGGGCGCGACGGAAGAAGGTGCCCTCGATCCACCGCTCGGACGACGCGATCGCCCTCGACAGCTCACCGACGACGTCCGTGAATCCCCGCACCGTGGAGTCCACGGCCGAGCGGATCTCCTTGATCTCCCACTCGTCCTTCACGACGCGCAGATCACTGAGGGCCTCTTCCAGCTCCGCGTCGCGCTCCGCCTCAGTGGCGACGGCGGCCTCCAGGGACGGGTCGATACCACGGACAATGCGGGTCGGTATGCCAAAGACGGCTGCCAGCTCGCCGGCCGCCGTGCGCACGTCCCGGCACGGCAGGCCGAGCACGCGCCCCGCCTCGGTCAGGGAACGGCGCCGTCCCATCCACAGCTCTGCTGTTGCACCGGTCCAGAACTCGTTGTCGTCCCTGCTGTCCCGCGGCAGTTGGTAGCAGTAGGCATCGTGGCCTCCGTCCGCACGGGGTTCGAGGACAAGGGCACCGTCCCGGGCCTGGTCGCCGGTCATGTGCACGTAGCCCGAGTACGGCCGGAACGGATAGGTGTCGTCGTTCGAACGGACCTTGAGGTTCCCCGAGGGAATCAGTAGCCGTTCACCCGGGAAGCGCGCGGAGAGCGCGGCCCGGCGCACAGCCGCGTACGGGGCCTGTTCGTCGAGCGTCAGCTCACGCCGCTCGGTGTCCGCCCACCCCGTCCGCATCGACGCGGACAGTTCCTCGGAGATCCCTGAGTACGATCCGTTCTTCCGGCCTTCAGCCACTGCGTCCGCCTTCCTGAGAGTCGAGCGCCGCCATGCGTCGGCGGCTCGGCGACGCTATCCCGCGACGCCCACGCATGGTGCCCTGTCGTGTCACTGGCAGTGCCCTTGCGGGCGATGCGCCCGCCGATCCGCTTGCCGCGGACCCATTTACGCAGGCCGGGCTGGTCATACGCCTTGTCGGCGTGGAGCTTGCGGGGCTTGTGATGTCGGCCCCGATCGGGGTCGTGTCTCGATTGGAGCCCGGCGATCATGGGCTTGAGCCCCTGACCGCCGTGGGTGTTGCCACTTGAGATACCGACCACGAGAGGCAGTCCCGACCGGTCGGACAGGACATGTATTTCGGAACCTGGCTCACCCCGGTCCACGGGGCTCGGACCTGCGAGTTTGTCGAGCACGGCCTGGTGCAGACGGCCCCACACCCCAGCACGAGACCAGATCAGGAACCGGCGGTGAGCAGTCGACTTCGAGATACCGAAGCACGGCGGCAGCGCGCGCCAGGCACAACCGCTGACCAGTACGTAGATGACGGCCGGGAAGAGCGTCCCATCAGGAGCGTTCACCGTTCCGGCCGCCCTGCGGCCGCGCTCGCTGCTCCGGGATCAGCGGCTTGGCGATCTCCCACAAGCCGTCCGGCACGATCCAGCTCCACGTTCCCCGCCCCATACCGGGTCGACGTCCGCCTCACCTCGTAGGACACGGTCTTGTGCCCAGCACTTCAGGCGCCTCACGCTGGCGCTCGGTGACCGCCCGGCGTCCTACGATGGGTGAAGATCAAATGCGATCAGGGAGCGTGAAATGATCTTTATCACGGCCAAGTTCCGGATCAAGCCGGAGTACGCGGAGAGGTGGCCTGAGATCTCGCGCGAGTTCACGGAGGCCACTCGCAGTGAGCCTGGCTGTCTGTGGTTCGATTGGTCGCGCAGCCTCGACGATCCGACCGAGTATGTGCTCGTCGAGGCGTTCCGGGACGGTGACGCCGGTGCCGCACATGTTCAGTCCGACCACTTCAAGTCGGCACAGCAGACCCTGCCACCCCACCTGGTCGAGACGCCGCGAATCGTCAACGCGGTCCTGGAGCAGGATGACTGGTCCCTGCTCGGAGAAATGGCCGTCCAGGACTGACGGAGGCGCGGAGGGGCGGGGAAACGCGATTGCCGCGTTCTCCTGGGCAGGAACATGTCACTCACCGCTATGTGCGTGCGGTGCCAGGGCCTCGCCCACCGCCGGAAGGCAGTGGATCCACGTCGCTCATCGGCTGTGCGGCCGGCTCGTGGCGCGGCGTGCGCCGACAGCGGTCTCAGAAGCAGAGCTTCCCTTGTGCCACCACAGCCGTGTCGTCAGCCGTCGGCTCGCCCCTCGGACACAACGATTGACAATACGGAGACGAGGGCCTCGACCTTACGGTCGCGGTCCTCGTTGCGTTTTCGTAGGTGATTTCGATCCCGAGGGCTTCGTAGAGCGGGCCTTTCTTGTCCGCGTCTGCTGCATGGATGCGCCGTGCAATGCCTCCAAGACTCTCAGTGACCTGTCGGATCTGTTGCGCGTCGAGTGGGGATTCCTTCTTGCGAGTGACGGTGGGGAGCGCGTCCAGCTTCTTCCGTGCCGCCTCTTTGTCTTGCTGTACGTCGTTGATCCACCGGGTGACGACGGTGGGGTCGGCTCCGGCTTCGAGGGCTGCCTGGTAGCGGGCGAGCCGGCGCTCGCAGTCCTTGATCGTCTGGCGTGCTTGCGCCTGCTCGGGTGTCTGCGTCACTTGGGCGCTTGCTGCGGCGCTTGCGTGGGTGAGGGCTTCGAGGGTGGTGGTGAGCCGGTCGGGGGCGAAGGCCCGGGCGATCCACTGATCCAGGGCGTTGCACACGACGTCTTCGCGCAGGTAGACGGTGCGCGGGTGGGTGAGGCCGGGGTAGAGGGCCTGTTCCTGTTCCTTGAACTCGCAGCGGTAGTAGACGCTGTTGTGGATGGTGGCGGGCTGCATCTTCCGCCCGCACAGGCTGCACCGGATCCGTCCGCGGAGGGCGTAGGGGTGTGCGCTTTGCTTTCCGGTACGTTCCTGTCGGGCCGGGGTACGGGCTCGCTGTCTGCGGTCGGTTTCGGCGGCCTCGAAGAGGTCCGGGCTGATGATGGCTTCGTAGGCGGGTTCGTTGGAGCGGATCCTGTGCCGTTCGGAAACTCGTCGCCGCTGGTCGGGCTGCATATCTGTACTCGTTGATGACGCCGCCGAGTACTCGGGTGCGGAGGAGTCGGCGCGTGGTCAGGTCGGTAGTGGTCGCAGGGTGCACCTGGGTGAGGGGAGCAAGCTGTTTTCGGCCCTGATGTGGGCGATGGTGGTTGTAGTGCCGGGCGTAGCTATCCAGGACCTGCTGGGCGTGGGCCTCGTTCCAGATCAGCAGGTGGTCGAGGGCTTCGCGCCGCAGGGTTCCGATGACCCGTTCGCAGTGCGCGTTCATCCGAGGAGCTCGCGGCGCGGTCCTCAGGGTCTCGATGTGGTCGGCTGCGAAGACCGCGTCGAAGGACTCGGTGAACTTCGCGTCCCGGTCGCGGATCAGGAAGCGGAGAGAGTCGACCCGGACGCCCAACTCGAGGGCGAGGTTTCTCGCCTGCTGCACCGTCCACGGTCCGGTCGGATGCGCAGTAACCCCTGCAATGTGTAGTCGGCGCGTGCCGTGCTCGAGGAAGACCAATGCGTACACGCGGCGCAAGTCGATCAGGTCGATGTGCACGAAGTCGCAGGCGATGATGCCCTCGGCCTGCGCGGTCAGGAACTCGCGCCATGTCGGTCCGCTGCGACGCGGGGCCGGATCGATGCCGGAAGCCGTCAGGATCTCCCAGACCGTCGTGGTGCCGATCGGATGCCCCAGACGAACGAGTTCGCCCTGGAAAACCGTCGTGGCGCAAGCCGCCGTGGGTACAAATCCCACCCCCACCGCTTCGCAAGTCGGAAGCTTGCAGGTCAGAGGGGGTGCCACCCGGCGGAGCGGCACCCCTTCCGCACGCACCCTGTCTCACCCACCCTGATCCGGCCCACCTGATCCCTGGACCGCGCCGGAGCGCGCGGCCGGACGGGCCCATTAGGCTTGGGCGTTCCGACGGGCGGTCCGCCCACGCCCGGCGAGGTACCGCATTCGTGCGACTGCCCCACACCATCACACGCAAGGACGGCAACCGAGTGTCTTTCTTCACCATCGGTCACCGCGGTGTCATGGCCGCCGAGCCGGAGAACACCCTGCGCTCCTTCCTGCGGGCCGAACGCGAGGGGCTGGACGGCATCGAGCTGGACCTGCACCTGAGCAGGGACGGTGAGTTGGTCGTCATACACGACGAGACCCTGGACCGGACGACGGACGGCTCCGGTCCGATCGCCGACCAGGAGCTGCGGAAGCTCAAGAAGCTCGACGCCGGCCTCGGCGAGCGCATCCCCACGTTCGGGGAGGTGCTGGACGCCGTCGGGCCGACGCTGCCGATCCAGGCGGAGATCAAGGACGTGGCCGCCGCCCGGTCGCTGGCCAAGGTGCTTACCGACCGCGACCTGCTGGACCGGGTCTCGGTGCTGTCGTTCCACGACGTGGCGCTGATCGAGATCCACAACCTGCTGCCGCACGCCCGCACCGTGCTGGTGGCAGGCCCCAGCGCGCACCACGACACCTTCGTCGGCCGGGCTCAGAAGGTCGGTTCCACCCTGGTCAGCGTGGAGTTGCGCCAGCTGAACCGGGCCATCGTGGAGAAGTGCGGCGCCGCCGGCATCGACGTGATGGCCTGGACCGTCAACGACGAGCGCGACCTGGCGCTGGCCCGGACGCTCGGCCTGGTGGGCTGCGTGACCGACCAGCCCGGCGTGAAGCAGCTCGTCGAGGCCACGGCCTGACCTCAGGGGTCCGGGACCGAACCGGCCACCCGTGCGGTCAGACGAGAGCATGAACGCCGTGGTCGCAGTCCCGCGCACGGGAGGAAACCGGGACAACTGCGCGTTTGCCGGCGTTAGGCCGGCTGCTTGACCAGCTTCTCGAACGCAGGTCGTCGCGGAGCGGTAGGGAACTCGTATCATGCCTGCATCTCCCTGATAGCCCTTGTCGCCCCGGCAGTTGACGCCGACCTAGGCAAGAGCGTCAACGATTGGCACAGGCGCCAAAGGCACGGTCCGCACCCCCTACTGGGGCCGGTGGGAGACCCTTTCCGCGGGCCAGCAAGCGGTCAACCGATCCCACGCGAAGATCCGCGCCCTCGTCGAGCAGGCCGTCGCCACCCTCAAAGCCTGGAGACTGCTACGCAAACTCCGGTGCTCAACCGACCGGATCACCAACCTCGTCCAAGCGATACTCACTCTGCATCTGACCAGCTCAGGGTGCGGTTGGAAAAGGCTGTGTGCCACGAACAAGAGGAGGGGCTCAATGTAGGAGAGCCGCTGCGATTGATGCTGTGCAAGAGATGAAGGATTTGGCCCTTCGGAGCCGCCCTGCGGGGGGAGGCTCCAAACCGCCACATGCTGCGGGAGCGGCGACGCGACCGTGGTGAGCGATGTGGAAAAGGCGCTCTTTGAAGTGTCAGGTAGGGATCAGGAAGACGAGCGCGAGCGGATCACTGACGACGTGTCGTTATCCAACTCAAGTGGCATCAAAACCGGGGCGATGGCTTTTGCTTCGGGATGAGTCTGGCGGGTTCCCGTTTACTGGTCAGGCGGTGTCCGGCATGGAGGTGACGTGAGCCTGATCTGCTGCTCTTGTACGGAACGTGGGAATTCATGCCTTGACACTGCATCCCGGTGAGGGTGCGAGAGGAAGCACTCCAAGCGGCGAACACCGTGAGGAGCTGAGTACCGTCGCGGGGCGTGTCGGCGGACCGGCCCGTAGTAGTGCTGAAGCCCCTGTAGGGGAGAGCAGGGGCAGGGACAGCAGGGCGGGCAGGGCGAGGCGCCGTCCGAGGCGTGGGGTGATCATGGAGGGACGAATAGCGGCTCCAGTCGAGCCTGTTGGGGGAGTATCACCCTGATGCGGTGTGTCGGCGGCATCAGCTTGTCCGGGGGTTTCCGACGGCCTGTGAAGCGAGGCCGGTTGGCGGGGCTGGGCCGTAGGTCACGTAGCCGTCGACGGCTGATCGACGGGGTGTGGTGGCGGGTGCACCCTGGACGCTCCGAGAGCCTTGGCTGTGGCACTCACGCTCTCCCTCTTGGCCTTCCTCGACCCACCCGGCCGAAACACTGCCTCGTGTGGCGGCCCTGAGGGGTGCCGGGTGTGGGCTATGCCTTGCGGGTGATGCCCAGGCGTTCGCGCAGGGTTTCGCCGATTTCGGCCAGGGTGCGGAGCTGGGCCGGGGTGAGGGTGTCGATCAGGTGGCGGCGTACGGACTCCACGTGTAGCGGGGCCGCCGTCGTGATCGTGGCCACGCCGGCCTCCGTGAGGATCACCTCCGCGCCGCGGCCGTCGCAAGCCACCTCCGCGCGGCGCACGATGCCGCGCTGCTCCATGCGTGTGAGCTGGTGGGAGAGCCTGCTGCGTGACCACTGCATCAGGACGGCCAGGGCGCTGATCCGCATGCGGTGGCCTTCGGTGGAACCGAGCACCGACAGGACGTCGTAGTCGGCCTCGGAGAGGGCGCTGTCCTGGCTGAGGTCGCGCGCGATCTCAGCATTGACCAGCGGGAACATCCGCCGCCACGCGTACCAGGCGTCCTGCTCGGACTCAGTGAGCCAGCGCGGCTCCGATGGGGTCATGCAAGCACTGTAAACCAGGTGGGTGACACGTCATCTACCTGGTTGACATGTCATCCATCTGCGGCTTTGATAGGTGACACGTCAACAACGTCGTCTGGAGCGCACACCATGACCCGCCTGCACGTCATCTCCGCCGCCACTCGCCCCACCTCCTCCGGCCGCCCCCTCGCCCACTGGGTCGTCGAGCAGGCCCGCGCCCAGGGCGGCTTCGAGGTCACCCCCGTCGACCTCGCCACGATCGCACTGCCCTTCCTGGACGAGCCGGAGTACGCCTCTTCCGGCAACTACGCCCACCAGCACACCCGCGACTGGAGCGCCCTCGTCGACTCCGCGGACGCCTTCGTCTTCGTGCTGCCGATGTACAACGGCGGCTTCACCGCCCCCTTCAAGAACGCCGTTGACTTCCTCTACCGCGAGTGGCAGGGCAAGCCGGTCGGCATCGTCAGCTACAGCGCCGGCCCCACTGGCGGCGCCCCGGCTGCCGAGATGCTGCTGCCGGTCCTCACCCGCCTTGGCATGCGGCCCGCCGAGCGGTCCGTCGCCGTCGCAGGCATCTCCAACCTGGTCGGGCCTGAGGGGTTCCAGGCTCCCAAGGGACTCGCCGAGGAACTGGCCGGCGTACTCGACGACGTGGCGACGCTGGCCGCGCTCCGTGCTCAGGAGACTGTCACGGTGTGACGCGTCAAGCCGTGACGAGGCGCCCGGCGAGGTGGAGGTCTGTCAAACGAGCGGCTCTGTCCCCTATTCGGTGGTAGCGCTGAGTGGTCACTGGAGGAGAATGCGGTGGCGGAGCAGGGCGAACCCGGCTCGGCCGTGCATCTGCCGCATGATCCTCTTGGTTCGCGTGTTGACACCCTCGGTGCGGCCGTTGTGATGGGGCAGAGTGAGGCCGGCCTCGACGGCGGCGCGGTCGAGTTCGAGGCCGTTGACGAAGGCGTGCAGGTGGGGAAGGGTGGACGTACGGACGGCTGTGATCCACTCTGTGAGCCTGGTGTCGTTGCCGACGGCGGGAGTGAGTAGTTCGGCGAAGTTCCGAACCAGCCTTGTGAGTTCGGTCATTTCAGGACAGGCGGCAGTGAGTTCCCGCAGGAGGTCGGTGTCCTTGTCCCGCAGGTTGTCGCGGCGGGTGAGGAGTAGGCGGGCGAGCCGGCGCGGGGTGATCACGGGGCGGTCGCCCTCGGCCCTGCCTTGCGTGATGTAGCGGTAGAGGAGGTTGAGGCTGCCGCTGTAGCCCAGCTCCTTGATCTCGCGGAAGAGCTGGAGCATGGGGACCGCGGGGTCGGCGGCCCGGCGTTCGCGCAGGTGGTCACGGTAGGGGTCGACCAGGGTGGGCCGGTAGCGCGGTGCCCGGCGCAGGGCCTCGGGCTCGCGGGTGCGCGCGTACCGCTTGATGGTGTTGAGGGATAGGTTCAGGCGGCGGGCGCATTCCAGCAGGCCGACGCCCCTGCCGAGGAGGTCGTGGACCTGGTGCCAGCGCTCGCGGGTGGTCTGCTCGTGTGCTCTCGCGGGGCGGGAGGGGTTTACGGTGGCCCAGCATGAGCTGTGGGAGCGAACCTCGGCCAGCGTCTTGTCGCACAGGTTCTTCCACAGGTGCCAGCGGTCGCTGACCTGCACCGCGCCGGGCAGGGCCCGGCGGACCGCCTCGCCGTAGGCGCCTGAGCCATCCCGGCAGACGATCTCAGCACCAGGTGCTCGCGCAGCCGGCATTCGAGCGCATCAGCCAGCACGAGGCCACCCGCATCATCCCCGAGCCGAGGACCGAGGTTGACCGGTGATCGATACTCCCGCTGAAGACCGAGAGGGCATCGTGGGCCCAGTGTCGGCCGGGCAGTTGACCGAGATCATCGCCTCGGCGCTCGGGCCTGCCGCGGAGGCGGCACGGGCTCAGCGGCCGGATGACGCCGAGGAGATCCAGGCGATCACCGACGCGATGGTCCAGTTGCTGACGGGAGTGCCGCTGCGGTCCGACGGCCAGCTGACGATCAAGTCACTAGCCGAGGAGGCGGGCCTGAAACGCAACAAGCTCACGCACAAGCACACCGGTCTGAAGGACCTGTTCTATGCCCTGGTGCGGGCCCAGAACATCCGCCCGAAGGACACCGAGCGGCTTCAGCGGGAGCGGGACGAGCTCGCGGAGGCGCTGAAGAAGGCCCGCCGGGAGCGCAACGAACTACGCGAGGAGGTCAAGCGACTCGTCCGCATCATCCACGTCCTGGAAGTGGAGAACGACCAGCTCAAAACCACATCCGGCGCAGGGAAGGGCGGCGCGGTCCGGGTCCTGCCACAGCGCTCGGCACCGCCGACTCTGCAGCACTGACCGCGGGCCCCGGGCAGGCATAGCAGGACGCCGGTCTGCAGTGCCGCTGAGCACCTTGTGGCCGATGGATGTGCCTCTGAGGACATCCCCACGGGCGAATCAGCAGGTGGCACCCCAGACTCCGTCTGGTCCGAGAGTGACAGGCATGGTGCTGATACTTCCGTCGTCATGGGCGGTCACACGCATCGCAGGTCCGATGAAGTAGGCGTTGCTAGAGACCTGGGCCACCTGAAAGTCTCCGAGCCCGCCGTTGGGGTCGACTGTCCACACCAAAGTGGCGGTGACGCACAGCGACCTACCGATTCGTTCACCGAAGGCATACCTTCGCCCCCGAGTGAGCCGGGCGTCCGTTGAAAGTTCCTCGTCCTCGGCAGGCGGCAGGAAACGCCATGAGCCGGTGCCGACCACAACGGTCTGGCCAGGCTTCTTGGACGCTATCGGCGGTTCGGCGAACCCCTCGAAGAGGACGGAGGCTGACCGCAGAAGATCGCCCATAGTGAAGACCTGGCTGTTCCCTTCACGGGCACCAGCGCTCACAGCTTCGGGGACGCCTGGAAGTGCTCCCTCAACGACAGCTGTGATGATGCGGTCACTGACCTCCGTGCTGCTGGTGTCGATCACCAGGCTGGAGGGTTCTGCCGGGGCGCTGACCTCTGCAAAGGCGGCGGGAAGGCTGCGGCAGAACACCACATCCAGACCATCTGGAAGATCATTGCGGAGAGCTGGGTGCAGGCGCTCCACATCGGAGGGGTCAGTGAAGCCCTTGTCACGCGACACGAAGATCAGGGGCAAAGCCGTGCCTGTGTTTGCATGCTCATTCGCAGCAGCCCTTAGGGCTGTGAGCCAGATGGATGTGTCCCGCCCGCCCTCACCATTGGGCTTGCAGGGCGGGAGCTTGAGGGCCTCGCGGCGAAGCGCCTCAACTGCGGTGTCAGGCGGGGTTGTCAGGACCTGAAAGGTCTCCCGCAGCCGAGACTCATACCGGCGGATCATTGCATCGATTCGGCTGTCGGATATGCCCACCTCGGCGACGGTGGACGCGCCGACGCGGACCTCGTAGGAACGGAGCCTGCCGTTCAGCTTCTGAAGCGCCTTGTCCGCTGCCTGACTGTCCGCCGCTATGAGTTCTCGCGCTTTATTTGTAGCTTCCCAGAGCGACACATCACTGATCGCGAGCGAGTGCCCAGTCTGCTCGCCTACAGCCTTGAGAAGCAGCCAGACAGGACTGCCGGGCTGAGCCTGGATGAGCTGGTTGCTGTCGATGACGATCACTCGATGAAGGCTACGGCGCTGGTCCCTGGAGCTGGGGGCGTTTTCTTACACCGCCGACCTCTGCAGCACGCTCAGACCTGACACAGGAACAGCTGACGTGCAACCTGCTGGCTACGGCGCGGTCTCGACATCTGCCTCATCGACCCACCGCGCAAGGATGCTGAAGGCGGCCAGCTGCTCGAGCGCCTGATTCTCGTCCAGCTCGTGATCAAGTTCGTGAGCGATGGGGTTGCGGATCGCCGAGTAGATGCCGCGGGCAAAGCTCCCCGCACCTTCGTGACGGCTCCTGAACGTGTCGCTGCCGTCGTCGGTGCCCAAGCGCAGTCGCGGATGTCCATCAGCCGGCGGCTTGGTGGAGAAGGCATCTCCCAGAAGCTTCGCCTCGGAAAGATCCTTTCGACCCAGTTTTGCTTGCGCCTGGGCATTGACCGCCTTGGCAGCCATCCCTACCGCCTCGCGGAAGTGGCCACTACCCCAGAGCCCCTGAACGCTGCCCCATACCCACGGGTGGAGCGTCGCTGCATCGAGCTGAGGGGCACCGCTTCCGAGATTCTCGATCAGTTCCTGCTCGGCTTCCAGTTGCGCGATGGCCCGGTGGGCAGCCTCCCGCTCACGCCAGTACGGCTGCCTCTTTCCTTCGGGCCAGTCGGCGGTTCGCCATCCAGGCAGGACTCGGTCCAGGACCTGTTCGATGATCTGCACCGCTGCCTGCACGTCAGCCTTGGGCTTGTCGAGCTTATACGTCCAGCGGGTGTCGGGTACGTATAGAAACCTCGCCCGGACTTCCGCCCGACGTTCCCCGCTTCGACCATCCGGGACAGCAGAGGCGGGGGTGCGTAGAGGGGTTCCCTGAATTCGGCGTACAGAGATTCGGCAACTGCCAGCGCTGTGTCCAAACCGATGTGATCGGCCAGTGCCAGCGGTCCCATCAGATGCCCGCAGCCGCGGACCATGCCTTCGAAGGCGGTTCGGCTGCTTGGCGCTGCGGATGGCGGGGCTCCGTTCCCGCGCGGTGTCGGTGAGAGGCACCGCCGACCTGCCCGCGGCAGCCTGACCATCAGGCCTCCACCCGGCCCCACCACGTCCTCAACACCCCGCCCCGAGCAAGTTGACAACGCCGCCCGCAGACGGTTCGCTGCCGCCTCCGGCAGATCCGCGGGCTGTGGGGCGACGAGATCGACGACCCGGACCGGCGCTTCGAACTGGAACTGGTGCTCCGGGCCCAACGCCTGCGCGGAGAACTCGGCGACCGCAGAGGCCGACGTTAGTCACCGCTCGCCACGGAGATTACATACGGCAACGCACGCCCATTGCCCGTCCAAGACTACTGTGAGTAGCCTGTGTTCGTCATGCCGATCGTCTGTTGAAATTTCGAACACAAGGGAGGGGACCGGTTGTGGGACGACTCGTACCTGCCGTGACCCGAGCTCTCGACATTCTCGAGCTTTTCCTCGACGGGGACGGGACGCTCTCCGCCCCCGACATCGTGCGCAAGCTACAGCTGCCGCGCACGACGGTGCACGAGCTGGTCACGACGCTCACCGCCCGTTCCTACATCGTCCAGGTGCCGGGCCAGCCGGGTCGCTACCGGCTCGGCGTCCGCCCGTACCAGCTCGGCAGCCGGTACGCCGAGCAGCTGGATCTCGCCGCCGAGGGCCAGCAGGTCGCCCGCTCCGTCGCCGTGACCTGCGACGAGACCGTACACGTGGCGATCCTGGAAGGCACCGACGTCATCTACATCGCGAAGGTGGATTCCACGCACGCGGTGCGCATGGTGTCCGCCGCCGGGCGCCGGCTGCCCGCCCACTGCACCTCCGTCGGCAAGATGCTGCTCGCCTCGCTCCCCGAGCCAGAGCTGACCTCGCGCATCCCCGACAGCGCGGAGCTGGTCGCGATGACCCCGAACAGCATCACCGAACCGTCCGCCCTGCGCGAGGCCCTCGCAGAGATCCGCCACCGCGGCATCGCCGTGGAGAGCCGCGAGTCCAACCCGGACGTCAGCTGCGTCGCCGCCCCGGTGCGCGACCGCACCGGACAGGTCGTCGCGGCGCTGTCCATATCCGTACCGATGATCCGCTGGAGCGACGCGCGGCGCGGGGAGCTGGAGCAGCTCGCCGCCAAGGGTGCCGCCGAGCTGTCGGAGCGGCTGGGCCACCGGAGCATGGGATGACTCTCGACGTGGCCGTCCGCGCGGAGGCGGCGCTCGGGGAGGGGCCCACGTGGGACACCGCCGCACAGCGGCTGATCTGGGTGGACATCCTGGGCTCACGGGTCCACACGTACGATCCCGGCTCCGGACGCCGTACGGTCATGGCCACCGAGCAGCACGTGGGCGCGGCGAAACCCCGCGCGGGCGGCGGCCTGGTGGTCAACCTCCGTGACGGCGTGGGGCTTTACGGCGCGGAAGGCTTCCGCTGGCTGCACCGGGAGGTTGCCCCGGGCCGCCGGGGCAACGACGCGGCTGTTGCACCCGACGGCGCGCTCTGGGCCGGCACCATGCGCTACGACGAGGCAGTGGGCGGCGGCACGCTGACCCGGTTCGCGCCCGACGGCACCGCCCACACCTTCCTCGACGACGTGACGGTGAGCAACGGCACCGGCTGGAGTCCCGACGGCCGGCTGATGTACTACATCGACACGCCGACCCGGCGGATCGACGTCTTCGATGTGGGTGACGGTCAACTGCCCGTTAACAGAAGGGCGTTGGCGGTTGTGGATGAAGGCCTAGGCTTCCCGGACGGGCTCACCGTCGACGCCGACGGCTGTGTGTGGGTCGCGCTGTGGGACGGCGGCGCGGTCCGCCGCTACACCCCGTCCGGCGCGCTGGACCGGGTCGTGGAGCTCCCCGTGCGCCGCCCCACGGCCTGCGTCTTCGGCGGAGCGGACCTGACCGACCTGTACATCACGACAGCCCATACGGGCCTGGAGGCGCCGCACCCGCTCTCCGGCTCGGTACTGGTGCTGCCCGGCGCCGGGAAGGGGCTGCCGCAGCCCGCGTTCGGCGGCTAGTGGCTCGTCACGCAGCCTTGTTCGGGTAATCGGTCCAGGACCGGATCGGTGAGTCGGGCGCGAACGCCGTCTTCGGCTCGGCGCGGGCATTGCGCCAGCGGACGTAGGCCGCAATGGCCGCATTCTGCTCGCCGTGGCTGCGATGGTCGGTGCCGTTCAGGGCGAAGTAGCGCAGGGCCGCGAACTCGGCCTCGATCCAGTTCAGCCAGGAGCCGTAGGTCGGCAGGAAGACCAACTCGACGTCGTTGTCCGTGGTCCAGGCACGCACTTGGGCATGCTTGTGCGGGGAGAAGTTGTCCAGCACCACATACAGCTTCTCCCCAGGCCGGCGCGCACGCAGGGCCTTGAGCAGGCCAAGGAACTCGCGCCAGCGCTTGCGCGGGCGGATGCGGTAGTACGGCTTGCCGGTGGCCAGATCGAGGGCAGCGAGCATGTGCCGCACGCCGCCATAGCGGTTGTAGGTGGCCCGCAGCCTGCGCGGACGCCTCACCAACCCCCAGGCCTTGCCCTTGCGGGGCATCAGGTTCAGCGGCCCGAACTCGTCGACGCATATCACCCGCCCGTCCGTCGGCGGGGTGTCGTAGAGCGCCAGGATGCGGTGCATCTTGGTGATGAACTCCGGGTCGGTGGACGCCTTTTACGTAGTGGTGGTCTTCCAGGAGACCTTGCCGGCGCGCAGGATCCGGCGCAGGGTCTCCCGACTGATGGCTGTGGTCACCTGCTGCCGCCGCTCTGCCCGGGGGAGGTCGACGGCCTCCCAGCGGCCTCCGCGAACCCCGGCAGATGCCAGCCCTCGCGCTCCCCGTACAGACCGCCGTTGTTGAGCGGCCCGCGCACCGGGCCGGCGTCGCCTCGCCCGGTGTTGCACCTGCCTACCCTGCGTGTCGCGGCTGGCCGGGTGCGGGCCGATCTCGCCAACACCCATCCCGTGCCGAAGGCCCGCCGCACCGGCCACCGCGTGGCGCTCGGCGTGGACTGGGGCCCGAACACCCTGCTGTCCGCCGGGGCCGCCCGCCTCCACGACGACGGCACGATCACCGCACTCGGTGCGGGAGCCCAGTTCCGTGCCGCCGGTGTGCTGGCCAGACAGCACCGCCTGCGCCGCCTCTCGGAGCACCTGCACACCAAGGCCGACCACTACCAGCGGCTCATCGGAGGGGACGAACAGCACCACTTGGCCGACAAGCACGAAGTACTGCGCGGCGAGATCCGGCACGTCTCCAACCGGCGGTCGAACCTCAACGACGCCCTGGCCTGGTCGGCCGCCCGCTGGGCGGTGGACCAGGCCGTCACCGTGGGGGCCACCGTCATCTACCTGGAAAACCTGCGGTCGATGGAAGCCCACGGCATGGGCCGCACCACGAACACGCGCCTGTCGCAGACCGTGCGCGGGCGGATCGCCGGCCGTTGCGGCACCTCGCCCCTGAGGCGGGCATCGCCGTCGTCACCGTCCCGGCGCGGGGCACCTCCCGGCACTGCCCCCACTGCCTGACCCCGCTGCGCCACCGCAAAGCCCCCGACCGCCCCACCGCCACGGGCTGGAAGTGGGCCCTGCGTCCCCACCCCGAATGCGGCTGGCAGGGCGACCGCGACACCGGAGCCTGGCTGGGGGTGCCCCCTCTGGGGGAGCATCGCCGCACGCGGCCTGACCCACCAGGCCAGGACCACGCCACCGGCACCCTGGCCATCCGATCCGTATTGACCAGGTGGTACGCCTTGACCGACGGATTCGGGAGCGTGATGTCCGCCGCCCGGTCCGGCTTGGCGGTCGGCCGGCGCGCCTCGTCGAGGGCGGCCCTGTAGTCGTACGAGGTGTGGACGATTGGCGCGGGCAGCCAGCCCCAGGAGGTGCCGCCGAAGGTTATGTAGACGTTGTGGACCTTGATGCCGTTGGCGAGGTTGGTGAGGTAGAAGCGCCGCTCGTACGCTGCGTCGCGCGTCCACCGCGACTCCGCGTGCCCCTTGCCGTCGCATTCCTCGGCCGTGATGGTGTCGGCGCTGTTCGGGTAGTACGTGTGGATCTCGCGCGGTCGGCCCGCGAGTTCGTCGAATATGGCGGGCGTGGGGAAGTAGGGGTTGCACGGGATGCAGAGGTCCAGCGGAGCCGCCCCGTCTCCCTCGCGTGCCGGCGCGGCCGTCGACGGACTGTGCGCCGCGGCAGAGCGGAACAGCGAGGTGACGTTGTCGGCCATGGACCCTCCGCATCTGGGTGGCCCGCGCGGGGGAGCGCGGACCACCTCTTCATACGGATAGTGAGCTGTTCAACCCGTGTGATTCCGGTGAGAGTTCAGAAACCGACAGCAGGTGGCGGCATCCGACATCCGCATTGTTCAGCAGTCGAACGTGTGCACCGTGGTCGTGCGGTACGTCTGCCCCGGCCGCAGCACCGTCGACGGGAACGATGGCTCGTTCGGCGAGTCCGGGAAGTGCTGGGTCTCCAGGGCCAGTCCGTCGCCCTGCCGGTAGGTGCGGCCGGACGGGCCGACCAGGGTGCCGTCGAGGAAGTTGCCCGAGTAGAACTGCACACCGGGCTGGTCGGTGAAGATCTTCAGGGTGCGGCCGGAGCCGGGGTCGCGCAGCGTCACCACGTGCTCGGGCTTCGCGGTCACGCCCTTGTCGAGCACCAAGTTGTGGTCGTAGCCCTTGGCGGTGACCAGCTGCGGATGGCCGATGCGGATGTCGCGTCCGATCGGCTTGGGGTGGGAGAAGTCGAAGGGGGTGCCCTTGACCTTCGCCAGCTCGCCGGTGGGGATCAGGCCCGAGTCGGTCGGGGTGAACCGGCCTGCCGCCAGCCAGAGTTCATGGTCGTAGACGCTGCCGCTGCCCTCGCCCGCGAGGTTGTAGTACGTGTGGTTGGTGAGGTTGACCACGGTGGGCTTGTCGGTGGTGGCCTCGTAGTCGATGCGCCAGTCGCCGTGCTTGTTCAGCGTGAAGGTGACCTTTGTCTTCAGGGTGCCGGGGTAGCCCATCTCGCCGTCGACGCTGGTGTAGTACAGATGAAGGCCGACGTCGGAGCCGGCGGCGAACGGCTCGATGTCCCACACCTTGGTGTTGAAGCCCTTGGCGCCGCCGTGCAGGCTGTTCGCGCCGTCGTTGACGGACAGTTGGTACTTCTTGCCGTCCAGGGTGAACTGGCCCTTGGCGATGCGGTTGCCGTAGCGGCCGATGGTGGCGCCGAAGAAGGTGGTCCCCTTGATGTACGCGTCGAGGTTGTCGTAGCCGAGGGAGACGTTGGCGTACCGGCCGTGCCGGTCCGGGATCTCCAGGGACTGGATGATGCCGCCGTAGGACAGCGCCTTCAGGCGGGTGCCGCCGTTCTCCAGCGACCAGCGGTAGACCTTCGTGCCGTCGGCGAGCGTGCCGAAGAGCTCCTTCACCGGCTTCCTGCCTTCCGGGGCCGAGGTGCCCGCCTGTGCCGTGCCTGTGCCGAGGGTGGTCGCGGCGAGGCCCGCGGCTGCCGCGCCTGCAATGACCGTGCGTCTGTTGAGTTCCATGCAACGGCTCCTGGAAAGGGAGGGGCACCGCCTGTTCCGGCGGGGCCCGATCTGACTTACGAACCGGACTTGCGCTTGTTCCACACGTCGAAGCCGACCGCTACCAGCAGGGCCAGGCCCTTGATGACCTGCTGCCAGTCGGTGCCGACGCTGAGGAGGTTCATGCCGTTGTTCAGCACACCGAGGACGAGACCGCCGATGATTGCGCCGAGGACGGTGCCGACACCGCCGCTCATGGACGCGCCACCGATGAACGACGAGGCGATCGCCTCGAGTTCGAAGTTCACGCCGGCCTTCGGTGACGCCGCGTTGAGACGGGCGGCGACCACCAGACCTGCCAGGGCCGCGAGCACGCCCATGTTCAGGAAAACCTGGAAGGTGACCCGCTTGTCCTTGACGCCGGACAGCTTCGCGGCCGGCAGGTTGCCGCCGATCGCGTAGATGTGGCGACCGAAGACCGCGTTGCGCATCACGTAGCCGTAGCCGGCCACCAGGACACCGAGGATGATCAGGACGATCGGGGCGCCGTTGTAGCTGGCGAGCAGCATCGTGAGGGCGAGGATCGCGGCGCCCAGCGCGACGAGCTTCAGCGCGAACAGCCGCGCGGGCAGGAGCGCGAGCGTGAACTCCTGCTGCCGGCGCCGGGCCCGTACCTCCTGCCACACCACGGCGACCATCAGTACGATGCCGAGGAGCAGTGTGAGGTTGTGGTAGTTCGTGTTCGGGCCGACCTCGGGCAGGAAGCCGTTGCCCATCTTCTGCAGCCCGTTGGGGAACGGGCCGAGGGTCTGTCCCTTGAGCAGGATCTCCGTCAGACCGCGGAAGAGGAGCATCCCGGCCAGGGTGACGATGAACGACGGTATGCCCAGATACGCGATCAGGAAGCCTTGCACCGAGCCCGCCACCGCGCCCACCAGCAGGCACAGCACCAGGGCGATGGGCCAGGCGACATGGTGACTGACGGTCAGTACGGCGGCGAACGCGCCCACGAACGCCGTCAGCGAGCCAACCGACAGGTCGATGTGCCCGGCGATGATCACCAGCATCATGCCGATCGCGAGGATCAGGATGTAGCTGTTCTGCAGCACCAGGTTGGAGACGTTGCGCGGCAGCAGCAGGTCTCCGCCGGTCCGGATCTGGAAGAGGACGACGATCAGGCCGAGCGCGATCAGCATGCTGTACTGCCGCATGTTGCGGCGCAGGCCGTTCAGCATCAGCTGGAGCAGGCCCCCGCCGCCTGCGGCCGATCCGCTTCCGCCCGGCGGCGCGGGGGCCGGGCTCTTCGCGGTTACATCCGTGCTCATCGGGGTACCTCTTTGTCCTTGGTCATCTGGCGCATCAGAACTTCCTGCGTGGCCTCGGCCCGCGGCACCTCACCGGTCAGCCGTCCCGCGGCCATCGTGTAGATGCGGTCGCACATGCCCAGCAGCTCGGGCAGCTCGGAGGAGATGAAGACGACCGCCTTGCCCTGGGCGGCCAGCTGGTCGATGACCGTGTAGATCTCGTACTTGGCGCCCACGTCGATGCCGCGGGTGGGCTCGTCCAGGATCAGCACGTCGGGACCCGCGAAGATCCACTTGCTGAGCACGACCTTCTGCTGGTTGCCGCCGGACAGCTTGCCGACCGGCTCGAAGACGGTCGGCGCCTTGATGTTCATGGACGTGCGGAAGCCCTCGGAGACCTGCCGCTCCTCGTGCTCGTCGACCACGCCCCGCTTGGCGACCTTGTGCAGGGCGGTCAGCGAGATGTTGCGGTTGATGGTGTCGATGAGGTTGAGGCCGTAGTGCTTGCGGTCCTCGGTGACGTACGCGATGCCGTGCCCGACCGCCTCGGCGACGGACTTCGTACGGATCTCCGTGCCGTCCTTGAGGACCGTGCCGGCCGCGTACCGGCCGTAGGTGCGGCCGAAGACGCTCATCGCGAGTTCAGTGCGGCCGGCGCCCATCAGGCCCGCGATGCCGACGATCTCGCCGCGCCGCACGTTGATCGAGACGTCGTCGACGACCTTGTGCTGCCGGTCGATCGGGTGGTGCACCGTCCAGTTGCGGATCTCCAGGGCCGGGGCGGCGTCCGGCTCCCCGTCGTGCGGGGTACGCTCGGGGAATCGGTGGTCGAGGTCGCGGCCGACCATCCCGGAGATGATCCGTTCCTCGGTGGTCTTTGCCGCCTTCACGTCGAGCGTCTCGATCGACCTCCCGTCGCGGAGGATCGTCACCGAGTCGGCGACCTTGCGGATCTCGTTGAGCTTGTGGGAGATGATGATCGAGCTGAGGCCCTGGTTCTTCAACTCCAGGATCAGGTCGAGGAGTTTGCCGCTGTCCTCGTCGTTCAGCGCTGCCGTCGGCTCGTCCAGGATGAGGAGCTTCACCGACTTCGACAGCGCCTTCGCGATCTCCACCAGCTGCTGCTTGCCCACGCCGATGTCGGTGACGCGGGTCTCGGGGTGCTCGTCGAGGCCCACCCGGCGCAGCAGCTCGGTGGCGTGCTTGAGGGTGTCGTTCCAGTTGATGAACCCGCGCGTGGCGTGTTCGTTGCCGAGGAAGATGTTCTCCGCTATGGAGAGGTACGGCACCAGCGCCAGCTCCTGGTGGATGATGACGATGCCGTTGTTCTCGCTCGCCCGGATGTCCTTGAAACGGCACTCCTCTCCCTCGAAGAGGACCTCTCCCTCGTAGGTGCCGTGCGGATGGACGCCGGAGAGCACCTTCATCAAGGTGGACTTGCCGGCGCCGTTCTCGCCGCAGATGGCGTGGACCTCGCCCTGACGGACGGTCAGAGTGACGTCCGACAGCGCCTTGACGCCGGGAAAGGTCTTGACGATCGAGCGCATTTCCAGGACGGGTCCCGCCATGGTCGTGCCTTCCAGTCGGTTGCGGTCGGTGGGCTGCGGCGGTTACTTGAGCTGGGCGTCGGTGTAGTAGCCGCCCTTGACCAGCACGTCCTCGTAGTTGGTCTTGTCCACGCTCACCGGCTGCAGCAGCATGGCGGGGACGACCTTGGTGCCGTTGTGGTAGGTCTTGGTGTCGTTGACCTGCGGCGTCTTGCTGTTGAGGGCGTCGTCGACCATGGTCGCCGCGACGTCGGCCAGCTTGCGGGTGTCCTTGTAGACGGTCTGCGTCTGCTGGCCCGAGATGATCGACTTCACCGAGGCGAGCTCGGCGTCCTGTCCGGTGATGACGGGCAGCGGCTTGCTGGAGGAGCCGTAACCGTCCGACTTCAGGGCGGCGAGGATGCCGATCGAGATGCCGTCGTACGGCGAGAGCACCGCGTCGACGTTGGCGCTCGAGTACGTGGAGGTGAGGATGTCCTCCATGCGCTTCTGCGCGGTGGCGCCGTCCCAACGCAGGGTGGTGACCTGGTTGAGCTGGGTCTGCCCGGACTTGACCACCAGCTCCTTCTTGTCGATGTACGGCTGCAGCACGCTCATCGCGCCGCCGAAGAAGTACTTGGTGTTGTTGTCGTCGTTCGACCCGGCGAACAGCTCGATGTTGAACGGGCCCTTCTTGCCGCTGTCCAGACCGAGCTTGTGCGCGATGTACGTGCCCTGCAGCACGCCGACCTTCTCGTTGTCGAACGAGGCGTAGTAGTCGACGTTCTTGGTGCCGAGGATCAGCCGGTCGTAGGCGATGACGGGGATCTTCGCGGAGGCGGCTTCCTGGAGGACGTTGTTCAGGGACTTGTTGTCGATGGCCGCGATGATCAGGCCCTTGACGCCCTGGGTGATCAGGTTCTCGATCTGCGAGACCTGAGTGCTCGGGTCGTCCTCGCCGTAGACCAGCTTGGTCTTGTACCCCTTGGCCTGGAGGTTCTTGACGACGTTGTTGCCGTCGTTGATCCAGCGCTCCGAGGACTTGGTGGGCATCGCGATGCCGATGGTGCCGCCCTTGGCGCTGCCCGACTTCTCCTTGCTGCCGCCCGAGCCGCTCTGGCCGCAGGCGGACAGGGTGAGAGCGAGGGAGGCGGCTCCGGCTATGGCGGCGAGGGCTGCTCTGCGATTACGCATGATCATCATCCTTGATGTGTGTGCAGGGCTCGGTCTTGCGAGGAGAAGCGGTTACGGGCGGCGGCACGGGTGCGACCGAGAAGCGGTGTGTGGGATCGTGTGCGGCAACGTCGAGGTTTATGAAGTTTTCGGGGATTTGTCCGGAACGCTATGAGGAGGTGACGAACCGCTTGAGCGCACCCGGCAGCCGCGAGCCGAGCGGCGCCATGTCGCCGTCCGCTCCGTGCCGCGCGAGCAGGTCCAGGGCGAGCCGCCCGCGCCGCACCCGCTCCCGGGCGGTCGCCAGCGTCACGTCGCGCAGATGGTGCCCGTACGGGTAGATCGCGGGCGCCTTGGACAGGCCGAACTTCAGGTAGAGCGGCGCGCCGCGCCGGATCAGCTCGGCGACCTCGTACATCCGGACGTAGCCGCCGAGGTCGTCGGGGGCCTCGATGTACATGTCCATGGGGGCGGCGGAGACCCGCCGGATCTCGGTGAGGTGATCGAGCGTCAGATCGCTCGGCACGTTGAGCGAGTCGGCGCCGAGGTGTTCGTATACGGCGTACGAGGCCGGGTTGACAGGCCCGATCAGTGCGGAGACCTTCAGGGTCGTGTCCGCCGGGATGATGCCGGCCGCGCGCGCCCGGTGCAGGGTCCACAGCACGCCCTCGTCGGCGACGAGCAGGCACTTGACGCCCAGCTTCGTTGCCCGGACGGCATCTTCGGCACAGCCGGCCACCGCGTCGTGGCCGCGGGCGCGCAGCCCGCCGCCGCGCGAGTCGGTGCGTACGGAGGCGCCGATGTCCCAGGTGCCGCGCGGGCCGGTGAACAGGCAGAGCTCGATGTCGCGCTCACCGGTGGCCTCGACCATCTCGGTGATCTCGGCGTCGGTCAGCATCCACACACCGCTGCCCTGGCTGATCCGGTGGATCGGCACGTCGAGCCGCGAGGACTCCTTCAGGACCACGGCCAGGGCCTCGGGCCCTTCGACGGACGGCACTTCGGTGCGCCAGCGGCCGCCTCCCGGGAAGGTGTGCGGCGAGGCGTCGGCGGGAGAGGGGTCGGGCGCGCCCAGGCCGAGCGCGGCGAGCGCCTGCTCGCCGGGTCGACGGGCTGCCGTAGGGGGAGCGTCGGTCACAGTTGTCCTCTGTGTTCGATATTTCGGACAATGTTCGTGGCTTTGCGTGTACGCCGGTACGGAGCGTCAGGAGTCTCCGTACCGGCGTATGGTTCAGGGGCGGAGGAGGACTTTGCCGACCTTCGGATCGCCGGACTCCACCAGTGCGATGGCCTCGGGGAACTCGGCGAGCGGCAGCTCGTGCGTGACCAGGGGCAACGGGTCCAGCAGCCCGGCGCCGAACACCCGTACGGTGTGCGCCCAGGCCGCCGGCGGCGCCCCGAACACGGTATGCACCTCCAGCTGCCGTACGACGAGATCGGTGGGGTCGAGCCCTTCGGCGCCCGGCGCGGGGATACCGGTGAGGACCAGACGCCCACCGCGCCGCAGTAGCGAGGTCGCGGTGCGGGCGGCCGAGTCCGACCCAGCGGTCTCGATCACCACGTCGAAGTCGTCAGGGAGCTCCTGGTCCTTCGTACGGAAGTCGGTGGCGCCGAACTCCTGCGACAGTGCGGCCCGGTCCGGGCGGGTGCCGACCACGAGCAGCTCGGCCGGAGAGCCCGCCCTGAGGAACTGGACCGCGAACATCCCGAGCGTGCCGGTGCCCACGACGGCCACGCGCTCGCCCGGCCGGGCGTTGGCCTTGAGTGCGGCGGCCGCGATGCAGGCGGCCGGTTCGAGGAGGGCGGCGGCCGTCAGATCGGCGTCGTCCGGCAGGACATGGAGGAGCCGCGCCGGAAGCGTCAGCGTGGCGGCCATCGCGCCCGGCTGGGTGAATCCGGTCTCCTCGTACCCCGCCGTGCACAACGTCGTCTCGCCCGCGTGGCAGCGGTCGCAGACCTGGCAGTTGCGGAAGCCCTCGCCGACGACCTTGCGGCCGACGAGCGCCGCGGGCACACCGGCGCCGACCTGCTCGACGGTCCCGGACCACTCGTGGCCGGGCGTCAGCGGGTACCGGACGTACCCCTCGGGCCGGTTGCCCTGGTAGACCTCGCGGTCGCTGCCGCAGATGCCCGCCGCGTGGACCCGGACCAAGGCCTCACCGGCGACTGGAGCCGTCGGCTCGTGCGCGACGATCCGGTGCTCGCCTGGCCCCTCGATGACGACGGCCGTGCTCACTGCGTGCCCTTCGGCTTGCGCTGCTCCCAGCCGTCGGCCCACAGGTCGAACCGGGCCTGCTGCTGGGGGAATTCGGCCGCCGCGTCGGTGTCCAGCTCGACGCCGAGACCGGGCGCGTCGGAGAGCTGGAAGTACCCGTCGACGACCTGCGGCGCCCCCTTCACGACCTGCTTGATCTCCGCGTCCGCGAAGTCGTTGAAGTGCTCAAGAATCTTGAAGTTCGGGGAGGTGAAGCCGACTTGGAGGGAGGCGGCGGTGAGGACGGGCCCACCGACGTTGTGCGGCGCGACGAGCACGTAGTGCGCCTCGGCGGTGGCGGCCAGCTTCCGCGTCTCCCAGATGCCGCCGATGTGGCCGACGTCGGGCTGGATGATGTCCACCGCCTGGCTCTCGAAGAGCTCGCGGAACTCGATCCGGTCGTGGATGCGCTCACCGGTAGCCACCGGGATGTCGACCTTGGCGGCCACCTTCTCCAGGGCCTTCAGGTTCTCCGGCGGGACCGGCTCCTCCAGCCAGGCGGGCTTGAAGGGCGCGAGCTCGCGGGCCAGACGGATGGCGGTGGCCGGGGAGAAGCGGCCGTGCATCTCCAGCATCAGCTCGGCCCCGGGGCCGATCGCGTCCCGCACGGCCTCGATGAGGGAGACGGCGTACAGGCTCTCCTCGTGGTCCAGCTCGAAGTGACCGGTCCCGAAGGGGTCGATCTTGAGGGCCTTGTAGCCGCGCTCGATCACTCCCTGGGCGGCCTTGTGGTACGCCTCCGGGGTGCGCTCGGTGGTGTACCAGCCGTTGGCGTAGGCCTTGACCTCGTCGGTCACCTTCCCGCCGAGCAGCTGCCACACCGGCACGCCGAGGGCCTTGCCCTTGATGTCCCAACAGGCCATCTCGATGACGGCGATGCCGGACATGACGATCTCGCCGGCCCGCCCGTAGTCGCCGTACTTCATACGGCGGACGAGGTCCTCGACAGCGAACGGGTCGGAGCCGAGAATGTGATTGGCCTCCGCCTCCCGCAGATAGCCGATCAGTGCGCCGGTGTGGCCCAGCATCCGGGTCTCGCCGACTCCTGTGAGCCCTTCGTCGGTGTGCACCTGGACGTAGGTCAGATTGCGCCAAGGCGTCCCGACCACGTGTGTGCTGATTCCCGTGATGCGCACGGCAGTTGGCCCCCTGTGCCCTTGGATTCTGTTCGAAATTTCGTCACCCGTTCGAAATGCTGGCGTGACAGTAAGGACGTCGCCCCTGGGGTGTCAATGGGTCGAACGGAACCTGTGCCGTTCGGAAACTCGTCGCCGCTGGTCGGGCTGGATATCTGTACTCGTTGATGACGCCGCCGAGTACTCGGGTGCGGAGGAGTCGGCGCGTGGTCAGGTCGGTAGTGGTCGCAGGGTGCACCCCAGATCAGCAGGTGGTCGAGGGCTTCGCGCCGCAGGGTTCCGATGACCCGTTCGCAGTGCGCGTTCATCCGAGGAGCTCGCGGCGCGGTCCTCAGGGTCTCGATGTGGTCGGCTGCGAAGACCGCGTCGAAGGACTCGGTGAACTTCGCGTCCCGGTCGCGGATCAGGAAGCGGAGAGAGTCGACCCGGACACCGAACTCGAGGGCGAGGTTTCTCGCCTGCTGCACCGTCCACGGTCCGGTCGGATGCGCAGTAACCCCTGCAATGTGTAGTCGGCGCGTGCCGTGCTCGAGGAAGACCAATGCGTACACGCGGCGCAGGTCGATCAGGTCGATGCACGAAGTCGCAGGCGGTGATGCCCTCGGCCTGCGTGGTCAGGAACTCGCGCCATGTCGGTCCGCTGCGACGCGGGGCCGGATCGATGCCGGAAGCCGTCAGGATCTCCCAGACCGTCGTGCTGCCGATCGGATGCCCCAGACGAACGAGTTCGCCCTGGATCCGACGGCGGCCCCAACGCGGATTCTCCCGGGCCAGCCGCACCACCAACGCCCTTACCGCGCTCATGGTCGGTGGCCTGCCCGGCCTGCTCCGGCGCTTGCTGTAGTTCCACTTGCGTGCGATGAGTCTTCGGTGCCATGCCAGAGGGGTCGCGGGCGTGACCGGGAAAACGCGCGACCACCGACGTCGCGGGATCAGCCCGGACAATGCCGCGAACCACAGTCGGTCCGCCGGCTCGTACCGCACCGGGCCCGTGAGCTGCCTGTGCAGCACCGCGTTCTCATGCTGCAGTACCAGCAACTCGGCGTCCTTCGCCGCGCGCCGGCGTACCAGCACCGCCGGGACCGACAGCAGCTTCCGGGCCACCTCGTACACCAGTGAGACGAACATCCGGCCAGGGTGCCAGGAGGCCATCGCGGCGCGCCAGACCTACCTCGAGCAGCAGCGATGAGTTTCTGAACGGCACAGGATCACGTGCGGTGAAACCCCCAGTACGTACGTAGGCGTGACATGGAGCGCGCCGCGGGTTGTTATGTGGCGATCTGTCATACCTCGGAAGGGTGAGAAGGGCCAGCAGCTGCCCGTTCTTCCTGACTGTCTCTGGCTTCGGGACGGGGTTGACTCGGATCGCCGAGCAGGGCGCGAAGGAAGTGCAGGAGGGCGGCAGCGACGGGCCCGGTCACGTCGGGTGGCTCCTCGGGAAGGGCCAGGTGGATCTTCCGGGAGTTGTCCGGGCCCGAGTGCCGCTCGGACGGGGGCTGCGGCATGCATGGCTGGGCGTCGAGGCCGGGAAAGTCGTTGGGTGCTGACACATCCGTTATAGAGATGTCGCACGGCAGACTTGTCGTTCTCTGGCCGCTGGGATTCAGAGAGTGAGGCTGGGCCTTGTCGACACGGGGGTTCTGCGGGGTAACGAACCCATCGGTACATCACGGGAGCCGTTGATGTTCCTCTTACTCGGCAAGCCGCTTGGAGCCCCTTGCGGTCGGCGGTTTCAATGTCTTCCCGCGCAGCCCAGCAGGGACGGTCTGACGATCGGGTTGATCGCCGGGGCGGAGAGCAGGAACGCGAGCGCCGCGGCTCCCAGGTCAGAGGCCGTTCACGGCTCCGTTGAAGGACCCTTCAGACGCTCGGAGCGTCAAAGGAGCGTCCAGACCAAACGGCCGTGGCTGTTGGCGATCCGCGTGCCGCGTGCGGTTCGGAATGTTGACTGCCCCGGCGCAGGGGATGCGTCGGGGCAATCCGTCATGGTGGTTGGCTAGCCGAGTGAGGTGAGGAGGGTGTTGAGCGCCTTGACCTCGGTGGCCTTGTCCGGGCTCGGGGCGCGTAGCGCCTTCAGGACGTGGTCGATTTCGTTGTCGAGGAAGTGCCAGGACTGCTCGCTCTTGGGCTCAAGGGTGGACTGGTCGTCGTCCCAAGCGGTCTCGAGGTCGGTCACTCGGGTGGTCGCGGCTGACTGGTTGCCCGAATTGAGCTTTGCCAGGGTGTCAGCTGCGATCGTGCGGAACTTTGCGATCTCAGCCGGAGGGAACGGCGACGTCGCCTGCTCCGGGGTGAGATGGGCGGTTACAGGTGCGGGGGCGTCATCCTCGCTGGCCGCGGCCGCGTGGGGCTGGTGGTGTGCCCAGATGAGAAGCGCCGCAGTTGCGACCGCTACGACGGCGTAGTAACCGAGCATGATCCGCTCACGCGCCGGGTTCAGCGCTCGCGGGGTATGAGTGAGGTCGTCGGTCTCGATGACATCGCTGCGGCTGAGCGTGAGGTACACGACCGTAGCGAGGATCGCGGCCAGGAAGATCACGCTGGTCACCGCGGTGCCGAGGCCCAGGCCGCCGTCGCCGCTGGGCGAGCCGAGCCAGTCGCCGAGGTTGGCGCCGAGCGGGCGGGTGAGGATGTAGGCCAGCCAGAAGGAGAGCACCGCGTTGGCGCCGAGGCGCCATGCGAGGACGATCGCGACGATCAACCCGAGAGGCAGGAACACGGAGACACCTGGGCTCCAGCCGGTCAGGTCCAGGGTCCAGTCGCCGGTCGCGGTGCCGAGGGCAAAAGTGACCAGGACCGCGAGCCAGTAGAAGAGTTCACGGGGACGGGTGGTGATGGTGTGGACCGACAGGGTCCGCTCGCGGGCGTACCAGATCCCGAAGACAACGGCCAGGACGCCGGCGAACACGCTACTGCTCAGCGCGAGGGGAACGCCCTGGTTGTCGGTGAGGATGTCGGTGTAGAGGGTGCCGGTCACGCTCACCACCACGACGGTGAGCCAGTACACGAACGGGACGTAGCGTTTGGTGGTGAGTTGCCAGCCCATGACGCCTGCCAGAACCGCGGTGAAGATCAATGCCGTGTTGATCAGGCCAACGCCGAGGTTCATGTTGATCCAGTCGGCGAAGCTTTCGCCGACCGTGGTGCACAGGATCTTGATGATCCAGAACCAGATCGTGACCTCGGGAACCTTGTTCAGCATCTGCTTGGCATGCGTCCGAGGACTCTCGGGCGTCGTCATAGTTGTCATGCAACCCTCACATAGAACGGGCGGCAGCACAGAGGGAGCGGCCCTCACGTCTGCGGAACGGTAATTGTCTACAAATGTGTAGACAGGTGCAGCCTCGGACCTGCCGGGCGGTGGGATGATTTCGATTGCTCGTCAAGCCCACTCGGGCCGCGCCGCCGGAGGCGTTATCCGTGACACGGTTCGCGTTTTCAGGATGGCCTCCGCTTTTATTCTTTCCTCGGCCTGCGCGAGGCCTTTCTGTATGCCTGTTATGACCCAGGGGTGGCGCAGCTTGTTAGGCGGGATCTTGAGGTTTTCCTGCATGATGCAATACACGCTTTTACTGCCCGCTCCGCCCGGCAGGGAGGCGCCGGGAAGGCGCTGATGCCTCTAATGGGAGCCGCCGAGTTGGAGAGACTCGGTGCCGTAGTCACCAGCAGGGGAGCATTAGCCGCCTCGGAAGCGTTCGGTTTCTCAGGTCAGACCGTGCCCCTGCTGGTCGGCCGGAAGCCCCCCCAGCCCCCTAGCCAGCCTATGGAATTCGTGGAGCCAATTCGAGCCCTGGCCGGCGGAGCTGGCCAGAATTCTGGGAACTTCGTCCCGGAATTCAACCTGCGGAGCGCGTGAATTCGCGTCGCCGGATCCCCCGTACGGCCTTCTTTCCTGGCCGCACAGAGGAGGCTCTCCTGCCACTCTCCTATCCAGTGCCGGAGAGGTGGTGTGAGCCCGCCTCGGTCGGTTGTTCGCCGGCTCGCTGCTGGTCTCGTTGCTGGGTGCCCACCTCTGGAACCACCGGACTCTCAGACGTTTCATGGGTCATACTGCTCGACTGTGCCAGCGGGAACCTGAACACATCCTGACTGTCCCGTTGATCACTCGCCCCACTCGTGCAACGCGAGCAGCATGGCTCCATGCACACACGCACCTCTTCTCCATATCGGTCGTCCGTCCCTCCCCCGCGACCGAAGAAGACCGCCTTGCACGCTCAGACCACAACGCCAGCACCGTCCGAACGCGCGACCACTTGGCTTCGTGGTCTCCCACGAACACCACCTGATCGCCTGCCACACCGACACCGCGCACTTGATGAACACCGGCCGGATCACCACCAGCGGTCCCGCGGCCGAACTTCTGCCCGTGAGGTGACCCGGCCCAGGAACTGCTACCAGTGCACTGGCGCAACGCCGGTGCCTGCCGCATCGGTGTCCTGACCGTGCTACGCCGCGAACGAGCCCACTTCCAGCGCGAGAAAGGCATCCGTCAGGAGGGCCGACCACTCGCCACCCCGCCTGACGTCTTCCCAGATCGGTCTACTACAGAGCGAGACCGGCGCGGACGAAACGAAAGGCGGCTGCCGGGTCCTTGGCGTGTGTGACCGTTCGCCCCACGACGACATGTGAGAGGCCGGCATCGAGGGCAGCCCGCGAAGTCCCGGGACGGGCATGGTCGGTCGGGGTTTCACCAGGCAGTGTGACTCCAGGAGTGACGATCAGGGCATCGGTACCCAGTGCGCTGCGCAAGAACGCGACGTCCTGAGGCGAGGCGATCACGCCGTGGCAACCGGCTTTGCCCGCCAGGCGGGCCGGCCGGAGCGCCTGCTGCTTGGCCGAGTCACCGATGCCGATGTCAGCGAGATCCTCGTCGGTCATGCTGGTGACCACGGTCAGGGCGAGGATCCGCATTTCGGGAAAGTCGCGGGCTGCTTCGACAGCGGCGGTCATGATGCTCGTGCCGCCCATGCTGTGCACGGTCACCATGGAGACGCCCAGAGCCCCCGCGGCACGGACCGCGCCGGCGACCGAGTTGGGGATCTCGAAGAGCTTGAGGTCCAGGAAAACCTCTTTGCCCTGCGCGACAAGGCCCTTGACCAGATCGGGGCCAGCCGCCGCGTGCCGCCGGGCCCACCGAACTGACGTGTGGCTCAGGCCGCGCATCCCGTCGCCTGCTCCGGTTCGGCGACGTCCCTGCGGGTGACGGAAAGGTAGATGACCAGCCCGAGGATGACCGCGAAGAACAGAACGCTCGTCACGACGGTGCCAAGGCCGAGGCCGCTGTCGCCAGTTGGCTGGGAGAGGTAATCGCCGATCGAGGCGCCCAGCGGGCGGGTCAAGATGTAGGCGATCCAGAAACTCCACACCGCGTCCAGGTCCAGCGCGAAGTGCGCGATGGCCACCGCCGCGATGGCCGCCGCGAACAGGACGGCGGACAGCCAGTAGCCGAGGTCAATACGCTCGGACACCAGGTCACCGGCCGCGGTGCCCAGGGCGAAGGTGAACAGGACCGCCAGCCAGTAGAAGGACGCGCGGCTGGTGGTGTCGATGTGGTGGATGGACAGGGTCCGCTCGCGCCGGTACCAGACGACGAACACGACCGCGAGGACGATCGCGAAGACCGTGGTGCTCGTCTCCAGCGGCACACACATGTTGTCGGTGAGGTTGTCGCTGATCAGCGTGCCGACGACGCTGATCAGTGCCACCGCCGGCCAGTACACGCCCGGCCGGTAGACGCTGGAGCGGAACTGGACCACCAGGACGACGGCCAGCAGGGCACTCATCAGAACCGACACACCGGTCAGCCCGAGACCCGCCTTCTCGTTCAGCAGGTCCGCCGCGGTCTCGCCGACCGTCGTGCACAGCACCTTGATGATCCAGAAGTAGACGGTGACCTCGGGCACCTTGATCCAGCGCAGCCGGTGACGCGAACCGGGGGCCTGACCCTCCTCCGGAACCACCCGACTCTCAGACGTTTCATAGGTCACGTTGTCCGACCGTGCCACCGGGCACCTGAACGCATCCTGACTGCTGGCGCGCTTCGCCCACCCCGCCCGTCCCGTACGAGCACCATGGCGCCATGCGCACGCACACAGACAGTCTCCGCATAGCAGCCCTCCATCCCTCCCCGGCCCACGTGACGGAAGAAGGCAGCCTTGGACACTCCGACCACCACCCCCGCGCCCACTGACCAATCGGGGCTCTGCCGCTGGCGGTGGCGAGGGACATGGGCTGCCCGGTCGTCTACCTGCTCGGGCTGACGATGCGGCGGATCGCCGACCTCTACCCCGGCGAGGCCAAGACCGACGCGAGGGACGCGTTCATCATCGCCGACGCCGCTCGCGCGATGCCTCACACGCTGCGGGCGATCGACGGCGAGGACGAGGCGATCGCCGAGCTGGACATGATCGTGGGCTTCGACGACGACCTGGCCGGCGAGGCAACCAGGGTCGCCAACCGGCTGCACGGCCTGCTGACCCAGATCCACCCCTCGCTGGAACGGGTGCTGGGGCCGCGGTTGCAGCACCCGGCCGTCCTCACGCTGCTGGAACGGTTCGGGTCTCCGGCCCAGATCCGCAAGGCCGGCCGTCGGCGGCTGGTCACCCTGCTGCGGCCGAAGGCACCGCGGATGGCCGAGCGGCTGGTCAAGGACATCTTCGCCGCGTTGGACGAGCAGACCGTGACCGTTCCGGGGACCGAGGCTGCAGCGCTGATCGTCCCGAGCCTGGCCGCCTCATTGACGGCCGTCCTTGACCAGATGATCAATTCCAAGGCTTGGCCGACGTCCGTGACGAGAGCGTGAGCCTCGGTCGTCAGTCGTTCACCCGGTAATGGGCCAGCCGATGACCTGCTCGAGTTGGAGGTTGCGGAGGACGGCGTTGTCCAGTTTGACGCCGGTGGCATTAGTCAGACCGTGGGGCGGGGCGCCCGTGAGAACCCGGCCGAAACGGGCGCCGGTCAAGTCAGCGGCGCGGAGGTCGGCGCCGGTCAGATCGCAGCCCGCCAGCGTGACCCCTCTCAGCGAAGCACCGCGCAGATTCGCCCCGCGAAGATCGCACAGTTTGAAGTGGCAGCCGTCGAGGGTGGCTTGACGGAGATCGGTCTCACGAAATGTGCACCGCGTGAACCACAACGGCTGCAAACGCACGGAAGCGAGATCGCCGCCGTCGAAGGACTCCCGCTGGAGCGTTGCGTGTGGACGGCGGGACGCGAGGCTCTCCTTCAGCGTTACCAGTCGGCTCATGCTGGACATCGTGCCAGCTCTTGAGGAGGGCTGTCGTTGCCGGGCAGCCGGGGCGGACCGCTCTGTCCGGTATCGCTCGCGCCCAGATGCGCGGCAAGACGCACGCGGACGTCGCGAAGGAGTCCAACCTCTGTGTGTGAAGACAGAGCTGGACTCCCTCGCGACCGCACTCCATGTAAAGACCGACGACTTGCTGAAGGACTCGCCGCAGTTGGCCCCATGGCGGCCAGCCGTGGGCATCGCTCCGCCCAGCCGGAAGGTGAACAGCCGCGTCATAGTTGGCAATCCGCCCCGCCAGCGCCCTCGGGCTCACGCCATGAACGTTGTCCCGGTCAGGGTCGGCACCGGCTTCCAGAAGGAGCCGAATCGTCCCGCCTTCGCCCCGCGAACAGAACACCGCCCTCCACAACGGCGTATTGCCATGACGGTCCACGACATCGACCGCCGCACCCGAGGCCAGCAGGACTTCGACGGCCGCGGGCACCTGCGCCTGAGCAGCAAAATGCAGCGGTGTCCAACCCTCGGCATCGGCAGCCACCGGGTCGGCGCCCTCAGCCAACAGCACCCTCAGGCCGTCCACATCTCCGCCGCCAGCCGCATAGTGCACCGCGGCCCGCCCCAACCGATCCCGATCCGTCATGCCGACCATCCTCACCCGGCTTGACGAAAGAGATAGGGGCACCCCCCTCGCAGCGCCGTGCCCATACACAAGTGCCGTCGCTTCCCAGGCTGAGAGCGCGAGTTCGATTCTCGTCACCCGCTCCACGCGAAACCCCCAGGTCAGAGACCCAGGGGTTCTTTGTTGTCCGGACCGGTGTCCTTGCAACCATGACCTCGTCGCCGAAACCCGCGCCCAACTCCCTCCAGGCAGGCGTCAGATCATCCGTGACGTGACCCGCCGCTCAGTCCGAGTGAGGTCGGGCCAGGCCGTGGTCGTAGGCGAAGATCACCGCCTGGATGCGGTCGCGCGCACCGATCTTGGCCAGGACGCGGCCGACATGCGTCTTTACCGTGGACTCCGACAGGACGAAACGCGTGGCGATCTCGCCGTTGGTCCAGCCCTTGCCGATGGCGACGAGGATCTCGCGTTCGCGGTCGGTGAGGACACTCAGGCGCGGATCCTCGGCGGAGCCGTCGCCCCCGGGTGGCACGAGACGGGCGAATTCGTGCAGCAGGCGGCGGGTGAGCGCGGGCGCGATCACCGCGTCGCCGACGGCTACCGCGCGGATGCCGGCGAGGAGTTCCTCAGGGCGGGCGTCCTTGAGGAGAAAGCCGCTGGCTCCAGCGCGCAGGGCTGCGTGGACGTACTCGTCGAGGTCGAAGGTGGTCAGGACGAGGACGCGGGAACGGTCGCCAGCGGCGACGATACGGCGCGTGGCCTCGATACCGTCCATGCCGGGCATGCGTACGTCCATGAGGACGACATCCGGGCGGAGTTCGGCGGCCCTGCGCACGGCTTCGGCTCCGTGTGCCGCCTCCCCGACCACCTCCGTCTCGGGTACGGAGTCCAGAAGCATGCGAAAGCCGTACCTCTGAAGGGGCTGGTCGTCCACGACGAGCACGGTGGTCACCGGGCACCGCCCTGGGGAGCGAGGTCGAGGGTGGCGTGCACCGTCCATCCTGGCCCCGCGGGACCCGCGCTGACGTCTCCGCCGTAGAGAGCTGCTCGTTCTCGCATGCCCACCAGGCCGTGTCCTTCCTCGTTCGCCGTGCCGGGACGGTCGGCCGGTGTGGGTGGGCCGGAGTCCTGGACGGTGATGGTCAGCCGTGCGTCCTCCACGACGATCGCCAGGTTCGCACGTGCGCCCGCGCCGGCGTGTTTGAGGGCGTTCGTCAGGGCCTCCTGCACGATGCGGTAGACGGTCAGCTGCACCCCGCTGTCGAGGGCGTCGATGTCACCGACGGTACGGTAGACGACCTCCAGGCCGGCGGACCGTACCCCCTCGCACAGCGCGTCGATGTCCGCGAGACCGGGCTGCGGGCTCAGCTCGGGCTCGCTCCGCGGGCCGTCCGCCTCGCGGAGTACGCCGAGCACGCGCCGCAGTTCGCTCAGGGCCTGGCGCCCGGTGTCGCCGATGAGGTGCAGGGCCTCCTTTCCCCGTTCTGGGGCGGCGGCAGTGGCGTAGGTGCCCGCGTCGGCGAGTGTGATGATGACGGACAGGTTGTGGCCGACGATGTCGTGCATCTCGCGGGCCACTCGCGCCCGCTCGGCCGCGACGGCGAGCCTGCCCCGTTGGTCGCGTTCGATCTCCAGCCGGGCCGCGCGGTCCCGCAGCCCGGCCAGCTGGGCCCGCCGGATACGGATCATCAGACCGAGCGCGAGGGCTGCGGTCGCAGTGCTGAGCAGGAAGAAGAGCGCGTCCCAGACCGACATCGCCGCCGAGACCCGCGCCGCCACCAGGCCCAGCGCACCCGCTATGACCGCACAGGCCCACGGCAGCTGCCCCAGCCGCCCGTGCAGAGCCAGGCTGTAGAGGGCGATGAAAAGGGCGACGTCCGCACGGAGTGCGGCGCCGAGGGACCACTGGACGACGAACACGGCCGTGACGGCGCCGAAGGCCACAGCGGGCGCCCGCCGCCGCCACAACAGCGGCAACACCAGCCCGGCCTGCAGAGCCAGCGTGCCGACCACGGGCAGCCGGGTGAACGCAAGGCGGAAGCGGCGCGGACCGTCGCCGTCCCCGTGGACCCCGTGCAGCAGATCCGGCAGGCAGAACATCAGGAAGACCAGCACCACCACGGCGGCGTCCAGCACCCACGGACGGTCCCGGTCGGCGTGCCGGAGCCGCTGGCCGACCCGGCCGAGCCGGGCGACCAGCGGACCCATCCCGCTGAGATCATCGGTGGTCACGGAATTCACCCGTCCATGATGCGGGTGCCGTTCCTCAGACGTCGCTGCGCAGCAGCCGGTACGCCGCCCCTGCCAGCGCCAGTGCCGTCCAGCCGAGGAAGACCAGGAGCCCGGCGGAGGGCGACAGGGTGGTGGAGTCATGGGCCAGCGCGAAGATCGACTCGCCCGCGTGGCTCGGCAGGTAGGGGTCGATGCCGCCCTGCCACGAGGTGGGCAGCAGGGAGACCAGTCCGGGCACCAGCATGAGGGCGGCAACCAGGACCGAGATGCCGCCGGCGACGGACCGCAGCAGCGCCCCGAGGGCGGTGCCGATCACGCCGACCAGGCCGAGGTAGAGCCCGGCGCCCAGCAGGCTGCGTACGACGCCGGCGTGCCCGAGGTCCATGGCAGCGGGCGTGCCGGACACGATCTGACTGCCGACGAGGAAGGCGGCGAACGCGCCGACGGTCGCGACCACCAGTGCGACCAGCCCGTACACCGCCGCCTTGGACCACAGCACGGGCAGCCGGCGCGGTACGGCCGCGAGGGTCGAGCGGATCATGCCGGTGGAGTACTCGCCCGCCGTGACCAGCACGCCGAGCACGCCGAGGGCGAGCTGGGCGAAGTTCGTGCCGAAGAGGGACAGGCTCACCGCCGTCGCGGTGGCGAAGTCGCGGTCCATGTGCCGGCCGGAGTCGAGATTGGACTTGTAGTGGCTCGCGGCGATGACGCCGAAGGCCACGAGGAACAGCAGGCCCAGACCGAGAGTGATCCAGGTGGAACGCAGGGACCAGAGCTTGGCCCACTCCGAGGCAAGCACGCGGCGTCCGGTCACTCGGTAGGCGGGCCGGTCCGCAGCGGGCTGGGCCGTCTCGGGGGTCTCAGGTGTGGCCGTCAGGGTGGTCATGCCGCGCTCCCGGAGGTGTCGGTGCCGGTCGTGGAGCCGTGGTACTCCACGGCGTCCCTGGTCAGTTCCATGAATGCCTCCTCCAGCGACACCGGCTTCGTGGTCAGCTCGAAGAGCGGGATCCCGTGCTCGGCCGCCTTCAGCCCGATCTCACGGGCGCTCATCCCGATCACCTGCAGTTCCTCGGTGCCGACGCGGCCGGTGATCTCCACGCCCGGCCCGGCCAGCACGTCCCGCAGCCGGGCCGGGTCCTGCGTCGCGACCTTCACGGTGTCGCCGCCCGCCTCGCGGACCAGGTCCCGTACGGTCGTGTCGGCGAGCAGCCGTCCCCGGCCGACGATGATCAGGTGGTCCGCCACCAACGCCACCTCGCTCATCAGGTGCGAGGAGACGAACACCGTCCGTCCCTCGGCGGCGAGCGAGGTCAGCAGGTTGCGGATCCAGAGCACGCCCTCGGGGTCCAGTCCGTTGACAGGCTCGTCCAGCATCACCGTCTGCGGATCGCCCAGCAACGCGGCCGCGATGCCGAGTCGCTGTCCCATGCCGAGGGAGAAGGCACCGGCCCGCTTCTTCGCGACGCTGCCGAGACCGGCGAGTTCGACGACCTCGTCGACCCGGCGGCGCGGAAGGCCGTGGGTCAGCGCGAGCGCACGGAGGTGGTTGTAGGCCGAGCGGCCCGGGTGGATCGACTTCGCCTCCAGGAGCGCCCCGACCTCCTGCAGGGGCGCCTGGTGACGGGCGTAGCGGTGGCCGTTCACCGTGACGGAACCGCGCGTCGGTGCGTCGAGTCCGACGATCATGCGCATCGTCGTGGACTTGCCCGCCCCGTTGGGGCCGAGGAATCCGGTCACCGTACCCGGCTTCACGGTGAAGTCCAGACCGTCGACGGCTGTCTTCTCCCCGTACCTCTTGGTGAGCTGCTGGGCCTCGATCATTCGCGTTCTCTCTTTCGGACTCCGGCGCCCGGCACGCCCGGCGCCTCCTCCACCACGCTAAGTCCGCGATCTCCCGGATCCGGTGGTACCGGGGACTGAACACTGCCGGGCAGGTGGTACCGGGGTACTACGGCTCCTGCGGCCTCGCTGGTCGGGGCGGCGGCGAGGGCATGACCGAGGACGCGGCGGAGTGTGCGCCTGCGATCCGACGCGTCGGCAGGAACTCGCGGCCACAAGCACAGCACCGCAGAGAAGCAGTCGCCGTCTGGGCAGCGTTCCGGAGGCAGACTCGTGCCCACAGCGTGCCGGACCGGGATCTGATCGCGCTGCGGCGTACGAAGTATCACCAGCTGGGCTTCGCCCTCCAGATGTGCACGGTCCGGTACGTGGGGCTGTTCATGGAGGACCCCCTCGCGGTGCCGTGGCCGGTGGTCGAGCACTTGGCCGCGCAGCTCGGCATCGAGGACCCGTCGTGCGTGAAGCGGTACACCGAGCGGGTGAAGACGGCGTACGAGCACGCGTGGGAGATCCGGGACGCCTACGGCTACCACCCGTACGACGACCCGGAGTGGGGTCGGAAGTTCCGTACGTTCCTGCACGGCCGGGCGTGGACGCACGCGAAGGGGCGTCGCGCTGTTCAACCAGGCGGTGGGCCGGCTGCGGCGGAACCGGGTGCTGCTGCCGGGGGTGTCGGTGCTGGCCCGGCAGGTGTCCGAGGTTCGCACGATCGCGGAGAAGCGGTTGCACGCCACCGTGGCCAGGGCGGCTCACCGCGCGGATCCGGCGCTGCCGGCGGATTTGGTGGCCACACTGGTGACGCCGGAGGGCGGCCGGTACTCGGAGCTGGAGCGGCTGCGCCGGCCGCCGACGCGGACGACGGGCACGGCCTTCGCGCGGTCGCTGGAGCGGGTCGACGAGATCGGCGCGTTCCAGTTGGGCCGGTTGAAGCTGTCGCAGATCCCGCCGAACCGGCTCGCGGCGCTGGCCCGGTACGGGCTGGGGTCCAAGGCCGCGAGCCTGGAGCGGGCGGCGGAGCCCAAGCGCACGGCGATGCTCACCGCGGTGATGCGCCACCTTGAGGCCAAAGCGATCGACGAGGCGCTGGACCTGTTCTCGGTGCTGATGGCGACGAGGCTGATCAGCACGGCGAAGAGGGCCACGGACAAGGAACGGCTCTCGACGCTGCCACAGCTGGAGAAGGCGTCGCGGACCCTGGCGCGGGCGGCGAAGGTGCTGTTCGAGGAGCTGGAGCTGGTCGAGGAGCTGAAGCTGGTCGAGGCACAGGGCACGGATCTGGACGCGGCCGCGTTGTGGCGGGCGGTGGAGGAGGTCGCGCCGCGGGCGGTGGTGATGAGCTCGGCCGCGATGGTGGTCTCGCTCGTGCCAGAGGACGAGGACTCGGCGGCGGTCGCCATGCGGGCTGCGCTGGCCACCCGGTACAACACGGTGCGGCCGTTCCTGTCGCTGCTGGGCGAGTCGAAGGCGCTGGACGCGGCGAGCGGAGGAGCCCGCATCCTGGCCGGGGTGAAGCGGCTGCCCGTGCTGGCGAGGCGGCGGGTGAAGGACAAGCCACTGCTGCCGCGAGAGGTCGACGACAAGCTGGTGCCGGCCGTGTGGCGCAAGGCGGTGTACGCCAACGCCGAGCTGCCGCCGGGGGCCGTGGACCGGGACGCGTACGTCGTGTGCGTGCTGGAGCAACTGCACCGCGCGCTTCAGCGCCGGGACGTGTTCGCCTCTCCCTCGCACCGCTGGTCGGACCCGCGCGCTCGGCTGCTGGACGGCACAGAGTGGGAGGCGGTGCGGGAGGAGGTCCTGGCCGGGCTGAGCCTGGACATGCCGGTCGAGGAGCACCTGGCCGCATTGGTGACGGCGCTGGACACGGCGTGGAAGCAGATGGCGGAGCGGCTGGAGACGGCCGGGCAGGTCACGAAGGTCTCCATCGAGGTCCCGCCGGGCGGGTGAAGCTGAACGTGTCCAAGCTCGGCGCGCTGGGTGAGCCGAAGTCGCTGGCCTGGCTGCGGGGCCGGGTCCAGAAGATGCTCCCGAAGATCGACCTGCCGGAGCTGCTCTTCGAGGTGTACGGCTGGACCGGGTTCCTGGACGCTTTCGTGCACCTGGGCGACGGCACGACCCGCATGAAGGACCTGACCACCTCCCTGGTGGCCCTCCTGGTCTCGGAGGCGTGCAACATAGGCATGACTCCGGTCATCAACCCCGCACATGAGGCGCTGACCAGAGCCCGGCTGGTGCACGTCGACCAGTTCTACCTGCGCGCCGACACCATTGCCGCGGCGAACGCCGCGCTGGTCGCGGCCCAAAGCCGTGTGCCGATCGTCGCGTACTGGGGCGACGGGCTGCCGGCCTCGGTCGACGGACTGCGGTTCGTCGTCCCCGTCCGCACCATCAACGCCGCCCCAGCGGTTCTGGCGCGCGACACTGCCCGGCGTCGAAACCGGTACATACGGGCCGCTGGAGCCGCTGGCCCGCAACCGGGTCAACCTGAACAAGGTGATCACGCACTGGCCGGACATGCTGCGGGTCGCCGGCTCCCTGGTCACCAACCAGGTACGTGCCTATGAGCTGCTGCGGATGTTCGGCCGCGAGGGCCACCCGACCCCGCTGGGCCAGGCGTTCGCCGAGTACGGGCGGATCGCCAAGACCGAGCACCTGCTCCGTGTCGTGGACCCGGTCGGTGACACCTACCGGCGGCAGATGAACCGGCAGCTCACCGTTCAGGAGTCTCGCCACAAGCTGGCCCGCGACGTGTGCCACGGCAAGCGCGGCACCATCCACCAGGCGTACCGGGACGGCATGGAGGACCAGCTCGGATCGCTGGGCCTGGTCCTCAACGCCGTGGTGCTCTGGACCACCCGGTACATCGACGCCGCCGTCGCCCAGCTCCGCGCCGAGGGCCACGATATCCGGGACGAGGACATCGCCCGGCTCTCCCCGCTCAAGCACCGCAACCTCAACGTGCTCGGCCGTTACAGCTGCACTGCCTCCCAGCCGGTTGACGGGCTGCGGCCCCTGCGCGACCCGGACGCCGTCAACCCCGACGATGACGACGACGGAGAGGACTGAGCCAGCCCGGGACCGGCCAGTCCTGTTTACGGCCGCAGCGGGTGGCGGGTGGCGGCTGCTCCTTCGGCTGCTCGTACCCGCGACGTGAGCGACAGGGTATTTCCGGCTTCACCATGGGGCCGGTGACGCCGTCAGCGAGGCAGGGTGACGAGCCCCATCTCATAGGCGGTGATGACGAGCTGGACCCGGTCCCGGGCGCCCAGTTTGGTGAGCAGCCGTGAAACGTGCGACTTGGCGGTGGCCACCGTGATGAAGAGGTCCTCGGCGATCTCGGCGTTCGACCGGCCGCGGCCGACCAGGGTCAGTACTTCCCGTTCCCGCTCGGTGATGCCCTCGACCGACCGTGGGGAGTGCTCCGGGGCTGGTGCCGGGCGCGCGATGAAGTCCGCGATCAGACGACGCGTCACACCCGGCGCGATCAGTGCGTCGCCGGCGGCGACCACGCGGATCGCCGCGAGGATGTCGTCCAGCGCCATGTCCTTGACCACGAAGCCGCTCGCGCCGGCCCGGAGCGCGCCGTAGACATGGTCGTCCTCGTCGAAGGTGGTCAGGACGAGGACGCGTGTGGTTGCCGGACCGGCCGTGATCAGGCGGGTGGCCTCGATCCCGTCCATGCCGGGCATCCGGATGTCCATGACCACGACGTCGGGGCCAATGTCGCTCACCAGTTGGACGGCCTCGGCGCCGGTAGCGGCTTCACCGACGACCTCCAGATCGCTGTGATCGGCCATGAGCACGCGCAGACCGGACCGCACCAGCGGCTGGTCGTCGGCGAGTACCACCCGGACGGTCATCGGGCTTCCACCGGAACTGCGATGGGTGCGGGCAGCGGCAGCAGGGCCGCCACCCGGAAGCCGCCCTCAGGGCGCGGCCCGGCGCTGAGGCGGCCGCCCAGCAGACTGACCCGCTCCCGCATCCCAATGATGCCGAAGCCGTGGGCCGAGCCGTTCCCGGTGGCGCCGCGCCCGTCGTCGACGATCTCCACGGACAGCTCCTCGTCTCCGTAGTCGATGACCACCCGGCAACGCCCGGTGCCCGCGTGCCGGACCACGTTGGTCACGGCTTCCTGCACGATGCGGTAGGCGGACAGCTCGATGTCGGCCGGCACGGGACGCTGCTCCCCGCTGCAGCGCACGTCGACGCGTACCCCCGCGCCCGCGGTCGCTGCCGCCAACCGTTCGACGTCCGCCAGCCCCGGCGAGGGCGCGAGCGGTGACTGCTCCGACGCGGTCGCGCCCAGGTCGGCCTGACGGAGCGACACCAACGTGCGCCGAAGGCCTGACAGAGTCTCTCTGCTGGTGACCTCGATGGCGTGCAGGGCCTCGCGCGCCTGTGCCGGCTGGGTCTGGATGACCCGGCTGCCCACACCGGCCTGGATGGCGATGATGCCGATGCTGTGCGCGACCATGTCGTGCAGCTCCCGTGCGATCCGCAGCCGTTCGGCGGTCACGGCCTCGGCCACCTCCTGTGCACGCAGCGCCACCGCGTGCTCGCGGCGCTCGCGACTCAGCAGACTGGCCATGCAGGATGCGGCCAACGCCAGGAGGGCGATCACCTCGTTGACGGCCAGGCCGTCCCCGTGCGCGAAGACGCCGATCACCAGCACCTGCACGGCGACAGACGCGGCCACGGCGACAGTCGAAGCGCGCCGTACGCATGTGGCGACGATGAAAGCCAGCACGAGGTCCACCGCCAGATACGACAGGAACTGGCCCTGGTACGACGCCGCCAGGCTCTCATGGCCGGAACTCGGAGGGCCCACCACCACAGCAGTGGATCCGAAGAGTGCCATGGCCAGAGCCAGCAGCGGCATCCGTCGCACCACGCCGGCGAGCAGGCTCACAGCCAGCAGCGCCCCGACACCGTGGACCGTGCCCGACGCCCGCGGTGCGGCCCCCACCAGCAGACCCACCACGAGGAGATAGGAGGCACCCCCCGCCCAAGCCACGGCCTTCGTTCTCGTCATCGGCGGTGCGCCCTCCCGGGAACAAGGCCACGGTGCGCAACACGCGCAGGCAACGAAATGGTCGTCATGGGATTCACGCCGCGAGACTAACCGGGCCACCACCAGCGCGGCATCAGCCCGGGGACGTACGCCCACGGGCCAACTCGGCCGCACGATTGCCGCCCACGGCCGCATGCCCTGACGGGGCTCCTCTCGGCAGTGTGGGTGCCGTGATCGAAGTCAGCGAACTCACCAAGCGCTACGGCACCAAGACGGCCGTCGACAATCTGTCCTTCACCGTCCGGCCGGGCCAGGTCACCGGATTCCTCGGCCCCAACGGAGCCGGCAAGTCCACCACCCTGCGGATGATCCTCGGCCTGGACGCGCCCACCACCGGCTCCGCCACCGTCAGCGGCGTCCCCTTCCACCGCCACCCGCGCGGACTGCGGCACGTCGGCGCCCTCCTCGAAGCCGGGCAGGTCCACGGCGGCCGCAGCGCCGCGGCCCACCTGTCCGCTCTGGCCCGCAGCAACGGCATCCCGCGGCGCCGGGTGGACGAGGTACTTCGGGAGGTGGGGCTGACCGAGGTGGCGAACCGCCGCATCGGCGGATTCTCCCTCGGTATGAAGCAGCGCCTCGGCATCGCCACGGCCTTGCTCGGCGACCCGCCTGTGCTCATGTTCGACGAGCCGATCAACGGCATGGACCCGGAGGGCGTCCTCTGGGTACGCCGGCTCTTCCGGCGACTGGCCGCCGAGGGACGCACGGTCTTCCTCTCCAGCCACCTGATGTCGGAGATGGAGAACACCGCCGACCAGCTGGTCGTCATCGGCCGGGGCCGCCTCATCGCCGCCGAGTCGGTACGGGACTTCGCGGCCCGCAGCACCCGTAGCAGCGTCGTGGTGGGGACACCGAAGGCCGCCGAGCTGGCAGCCGTGCTGACCGCGGCGGGCGCCTCGGTCGAGCCGGAGGGCTCAACCAGCGCCGAGAAACTCGCCGTGACCGGGCTCTCGGCCGACCGGATCGGGGTGCTCGCCTTCGAGGGCGGTATCCAGCTGAACGAGCTGACCACCCGTACCGCCTCACTGGAGGCGGCCTTCATGGAACTCACCGCCGACAGCACCGAATACCAGGCAGGACAGCCCCGATGACCACGCTCACCTCCGCCCCCCGGACCACCCCCGTCGCCGCGCCGCCCGCCCGCTTTTGCGACCTGCTCGCCGCCGAGTGGATCAAGACACGGTCCCTGCGGTCCACACCGTGGACGATCGCACTCACCCTCCTGTTCTGCATCGGGTCCACCGCCGTGGCCACGCTGACGGACAAAGCCGCGCCCTCCGGCCCCGCTGATTTCCGGCCCTACGACGCCTATCCGCCGGCCGGCTACTGGACGCTGATCCTCGTCGCCAGCAGCATGGGCGCCCTCGCCGTCGTGAGCGAATACAGCAGCGGGCTGATCCGCACCACCACCGTGGCCGTCCCGGCCCGCGGCTCGGTCGTGCTGGCCAAGGCGGCCGTCACCGCCGCACTGTGGACCGCGGTCGGCACGGCCGCCTCCACCGGTTCCTTCCTGGTCTCCCAGGCCATCCTGGACGGGCACTATGCCGGCGTTCCGATCACCCACCCCGGTGTGTTCCGGGCGCTGGTGGCATCCGCGTTGCTGGCTCCGGTCTGCGCCCTGGTCGGTCTGGGTCTCGGTGTTCTGCTCCGGCATGCCGCCGGGACCATGGTCACCAGCGTCTTCACCCTGATGATGCTGCCCCCCATGTTCTCGGAGAGCAGCCGCTGGTCGGCGGACATCAAACACGCGCTAATGTCGGCCGCCTGGAACCGCCTGATCCGAACCTGGGGGCCGGAGCCCGGATCCTTGGGCTACACAGCCACGGTCCCCGGCTCCTGGATCGTGTACACGCTCTGGCCGCTGATCACGATCGCACTCGCCGTTCTCGTCGTGAAACGCCGCGACGTGTGAGTGTGCCCCCAGGAGCGAGGTCCCAGTAGCTCGTGGCAGCCTTGATGACGGTCTCTCATAAACGACGCAGAACTTCTCTCGGAACTCCCGCGTTCCGAGAGGCACTTCTGCGAGATTTCCGCCATGGATCTGACACCAGATCAGGCCGCAGGTGCGGTGGAACGCCATGATTGCCCGAAGTGCGAGGCTTCGGCGGGCAGCCCGTACCGAAGCCCGCGCCGCGCTGGGTGGCCTGACGGTCAAGCTCCTGCAGGCCGGGGAACGGCGAGGCCACGGGCAGGCGACCGGTACGCCAGCCGCAGTCAGGACCCGGCCGGGCTGCTAGCCGGCGACGTCACCCTGCACCCGCGCGGCCTGGTCATCGCCGTCCTCACCGGCAAGACCCGGACCGCGTCCACCGAGGCGATCCTGCGCCGCTTCACCCGCAACGCATCCCACCCCACCTACGCGGCGATGCTGGAGGTCGGCCGCGCCCAGAAGACCATCTTCGTGGCCCGCTACCTGCGGCTTCGGGACCTTCAGCGGGAGATCGAGGAGGGCCTGAACGTGATGGAGTCCTCCAACGGCGCCAACTCCGTGATCGCCTACGGGAAGGGCGGGGAGATAGCGTCGAACCGGCGCGCCGAGCAGGAGATGTTCGTGCTGTCCCTGCGGATTCTGCAATCGGCCCCGGTCTACGTGAACACCCTGATGCTCCAGGACATCCTCGGTGAACCGGAGTGGGCGGACCTCCTCACGCCCGCCGACCGGCGCGGCCTGACCCCGCTGTTCTGGTCCCATGTCCGGCCCTCCGGTGAGGTGAACCTCGATATGGGCGCCCGTCTCAGCCTCGCCGTGACCTCCGTACCGGAACCCCGGGCCCCGGCCGACCAGACCGCGCGATCCACTGTGGAGAACATATGAACCGCGCCTGTACGGCACTGCGAGCGGGCCGCGCCGGCGTCTCGCGTGGCGCGACGTCGACACCTGGCTGCCCCGCGCCCGCGCCTGAGCCACCGTACTGATCTCGCCCGCGTGGTGGCGCCTGCCGGACGATGACCGAGAAGCCCACCGCTCCGGCGTCGAACTCGCCTTCTGGACCAACCGCCAGGTCCGCGGCAGCGGTCTGTGCACGTCGTGCTGGATGCGCGAGAGCGATGTAGCGCCGGACGGCGACCATGAGACCGAAGGTCAGGGCGAGGCCGACGGGAGCCGCCGAGGACGGTCTTGGCGGTGGCGCCGGTGAGGTCCTGGTCGTGGGTGATGATCTGGCCGGTGGCGTAGCAGGCGCCCCAGACGATCATGGTGCCGGTAAGACTCGTGCAACCCGGTACACGCGATTGAGTTCGCCCAGCTCAGCGGCGCCCTATTGATCGGTGGGGAGTGTCGAGCGGGGCATGACCGAGGATTTCGCGACGACGACGATGTCGAGGCCGACGCGGAGCAGGTTGGTGGCCATGGTGTGCCGGAGGATGTGGGCGGTCAGGGCGAGGTTGCCTGCTTCGTCGACGATGTCGGCGTCGGTGGCGAGTTCGTCCATGAGCTGGTCGACTGCCCGGGTGGTGAGCCGTCCGCCGCGTCGGTTGAGGAACAGCGCAGGGCTGTCTGCGCCGGGCCAGGAGGCGCGTTCGGTCCGCCATTCGGTGCGCGAGGTCCGGGCAGTGGTGTCGATGAGCGGGACCTCGCGGGATGCCTCGCCCTTGCCGGACCGGACGATGACCTTTCCCTTGCGCGCGGACAGGGGGACGACGTCGGTGTCGTTCAGGGCGACGAGTTCGGCAATGCGCAGCCAGGAGACGAGTTCGGCAATGCGTAGCCAGGAGTAGAACAGCAGCCGGCCGATGGCGCGGTCGCGGGCGAGTGGGCGGCGTTCGACGGCGCTCAGGTAGCGCATTTGCTGGCGGGCGTCCAGGGAGCGGGGTGCGAGTTCGGAGGCGCCGTCGCGGCGGACGACGGCGGGGCTGAGTCCGAGCTGGGTGAAGAAGCATATGTCGGCGATATGCCGTGCTGCTTAGGCTTCAGGTATGCGCGTGTTGATCGTGGAGGACGAGCCCTACCTGGCCGAAGCCGTCCGGGACGGTCTCCGGCTGGAAGCGATCGCCGCCGACATCGCCGGCGACGGCAACTCCGCTCTGGAACTGCTCAGCGTCAACTCCTACGACCTCGCGGTCCTCGACCGCGACATCCCCGGCCCCTCCGGCGACGAGGTCGCCCGACGAATCGTCGCCTCCGGCAGCGGCATCCCGATCCTCATGCTCACCGCTGCCGACCGGATCGACGACAAGGCGTCCGGGTTCGAACTCGGCGCCGACGACTACCTCACCAAACCGTTCGAGTTGCGGGAGCTCGTCCTGCGGCTGAGGGCGCTCGACCGCAGACGCGCGTACGCCCGCCCCCCGGTCCGCGAGCTCGCGGGCCTGCGGCTGGACCCCTTCCGCCGGGAGGTCTTCCGCGACGGACGCTACGTCGCGCTCACCCGGAAGCAGTTCGCCGTGCTCGAAGTCCTCGTCGCCGCCGAAGGAGGTGTCGTCAGCGCCGAAGAGCTACTGGAGCGGGCCTGGGACGCCAACGCCGACCCCTTCACCAACGCCGTCCGCATCACCGTCTCCGCCCTGCGCAAACGACTCGGCGAACCATGGCTCATCGCCACGGTGCCCGGCGTCGGCTACCGAATCGACACCGGCATGGACACCACCCACCCCGGCGGCACTCGTGAATAGGCGCCCAGGGCTCAGCGCCCGCCTGAAACTCACCATCAGCTACGCCGGATTCCTCCTCATCGCCGGCACTCTCCTGCTGGCCGTGGTATGGGTGTTCCTGCTGCGCTACGTACCCGACAGCCCCCAGGGCCTTCTCGGGGTCGCACCCAACCGCTACGTCCTCGAGCGCATGTTCGCCCCCGCCGCGGCCATAGCACTGGCCTTCCTGCTGGTGTTCGGCCTCCTGGGAGGATGGATCCTCGCCGGCCGGATGCTCGCACCACTCACACGGATCGCAGACGCGGCACGGATGGCCGCGAACGGATCACTGTCCCACCGGGTCCGCATGCAAGGTCCCCAAGACGAATTCCGCGAACTCGCCGACGTGTTCGACACCATGCTCGAACGACTCGAATCCCACGTCACCGAACAGCAACGCTTCGCCGCGAACGCCTCCCACGAACTGCGCACCCCGCTGGCGATCTCGAAGACACTCCTCGACCTCGCCCGCAACAACCCCACGCGGGACCAGGGCGAACTCATCGAACGCCTCCACACCGTCAACACGCGGGCGATCGACCTCACCGAGGCCCTCCTGCTACTCAGCCGCGCCGACCGCAAGAGCTTCACCCGCGAGCCCGTCGACCTGTCCCTCATCGCCGAAGAAGCCACCGAAACGCTGCTTCCCCTCGCCGAAAAACGCCAGATCACGCTCGATGTCACCGGCGAGAAGGCACAGACCCTCGGCTCCGCGGCGCTCATTCTGCGGATGGTGACCAACCTCGTCCAGAACGCCATCGTCCACAACCTTCCCGCCGGCGGCACCGTAACGGTCCACACCGAACCGCAGCACGACGCGAGCGTGCTGCGAGTCGAGAACACTGGCCATCGGGTCCCAGCGGAACTCCTACCGACCCTCACCGAACCCTTCCAACGCGGAACAGAACGCACACGCACCGACGAACATGCCGGGGTCGGCCTCGGGCTGGCCATCGTGCACAGCATCGTCCGAGCACACGACGGGACCATCGACCTCGCACCCCGCCCCACCGGCGGTCTCCTCGTCACGATTCGACTTCCCGGCACGCCGCAGGCATCGTCCCTGAGCGGGGCCCACTAGGGCCTGTGTGATGTCGTGATCAATCGGCTGCTTGCAAGAGATCTCCGACCCAGATCATGGAGGCGCGGAGTTCGAGGCCGGCGAGGTAGCTT
>NZ_JBSFVU010000039.1:0-56252 GCF_053592475.1 Streptomyces sp. NPDC002671 | reverse complement strand
GTCGTACGCGGACAGGATCGGCCGGACCTTGTCAGGCACCGGGGATATCTCCAGCAGTCCGGCTGCTTCCTCAATGGCCGAGTAAAGACCTTCCACGCCTGTGCTGGTCATGCGTCCTCCAGTATCCATCCGAGCTGAGCGTCTTGTGAATCGGCGGCCGACCGGATATTTGTTTAACGGCGTCCGAATTATCGAGGAACAGGGCCTACGGGCATGGCAGTTCCCATTTTCGCACCCTGTGAAGTGTCGGCGGCGAGCGCGGACGTGTCAAGGAGTTCCCTATTCTTAATGCACTTCGAGTGATCTTCTAGCGGTGCCTAGTAGGGTGACCGCCTCGGTGCAGGATTCCACGTGGAAAGAACTGTCGACGCCGACTGCTTGGAGATATTCGATGTCCGGTGGCATGGGGGCGGAAGAGATCTGTTCGGCCATCGAGGAATCCGCTCGAGTGGTCGAGGCACCCTTCTCACGTGACAAGGTGTGGCCGATCCTGTCCGCATTCGAGGGTGGATTCTCGGATGCCGGCGGGGTCATCTTCAGTCTCCAGGCCGGCGCGCAGGTCGCGGGCATCCCCGCGGACGAGTGGACCGGCTACCTGCCCGTGGGCAACCACCCCGAATGCCCCTCCGGTTTACCGGCCGGCTCGACACAGAAGGAGCCGGGGACCGTCCCGGCCACCGACCTCGGCGACCTGGCCCACGCGTTCGTACAGCGACACATCAGCGCCAACGTCATGGACTGACCGGCCTCTCCCACCACGGCGGCGGGCACCGGCACCGCAGCCCACCGCCGCGCTCAACCTCATGCCGCTCTTCCCCTGAGCCCGGAGAGCCCACGGCACGGCCATCGATCCCTCTTCCATCCTCTTTAAGAATGGGACAAGGAACATCATCATGACGACTTCCGGACGTTCTCCCGTCTCTGGCTTCTTGCCGGGCCGCAGGTCGCTGCTGGTCGGCGGTGCCTCGGCCGTGGCGCTGTCCACGCTGGCCTTCTCCCGCACGGCCGGTGCCGCCACCAGCGACGAGCCGCTCAAGCTCGACCTGGACAAGGACAACTACATCAAGTGGGCCCAGCCCGACGACACCCACGCCGGTCAGGAGGAAAGGCTGGCGTACATCGGCCCGATGGACGCGACCGTCTTTCTGTGGACGACCCGAGTGGCGATGCTGGCGGTGTTCGACGCGCTGGCGCCGTACCACGAGACCGCGGTCGGCATGTACTCCCGGATTCCGCGCCGCCCCGCCAGCGAGTCCGCCACCAACCGGAACATGAACATCGCCGTCATCTACGCCCAGCTCGCCATCTGGAAGCGCATGCTGCCGCATGATGACCTGGGGGCCTTGCGGCAGCTGATGGTCGCGCTCGGCCTGAACCCCGACGACGAGTCGGAGAACCTGACCAGCCCGATCGGCATCGGCAACGTAGCCGCCAAGAACGCCTGGGAGGTTCTGAAGAACGACGGCATGAACGCCCTCGGCTACGAGGGCGGCCGCAAGTACAACCCCAAGCCGTGGGCGGACTACACCGGCTACCAGCCCGTGAACACCGCCTTCGAGCTGAGCAACCCCTCGCGCTGGCAGCCGCAGTTGTTCCCCCACAACGGCCGTCGGGTCGGCGGCGGCCCGGGTGACATGGGCATCTACGTCGTCCAGCAGTTCGTGACCCCGCACATCCGGCTGGTCAAGCCGCACATCTTCCGGGACCCGGGCCAGTTCCACCTCGCCCCGCCCACGCACAGCGACCACACCCGGCCGCAGGAGTACAAGCGCTCGGTGGACGAGATCATCGAGGCGTCGGCCTCGCTCACCGACGAGCGCAAGGCGCTCGCCGAGATCATGGACAACAAGACCTGGGGGATCGGCTACTCGTCCATCGTCGTCGCCCGGAACAATGACCAGGACGACCACATGGGCGTGCACGGCTGGGCTCAGTGGTTGCTCCAGCACATCCTGGCGACGTTCGACACGCTGATCGCCGCCTGGTACCAGAAGGCCAAGTACGACGCGGTCCGGCCGATCAGCGCGGTCCGGCACGTGTACGGCAAGAGCAAGATCACCGCCTGGGGCGGTCCCGGCATGGGCACGGTCAACGACATCCGCGCCTCCGAGTGGGCCAGCTACCTGCCCGTGAGCGACCACCCGGAGTACCCGTCGGGCTCCACGACGATCATGGCCGCCGCGGCGCAGACGGCACGGCGCTACTTCGGCTCCGACGACCTGGACTGGACGATCAACATCCCGGCCGGCGGGTTGCGGGTGGAGCCGGGGATGACCCCCGCCAAGGACCTCAAGCTGCACTTCTCCACCTTCACCGACCTCGCCAAGACGTGTGCCATGAGCCGGGTGTGGGGCGGCGTCCACTTCAAGAAGACGACCGAGAGGTCCCTGGAGTTCGGTCAGCAGTTCGGCGACATGGCCCACGAGTTCGTACAGCGGCAAGTCAAGGGCGACGTCAAGCACTGACCCTCTTCCACCGCGGCGGTGGGCCCACCTGCCCGCCGCCGCGCTCGGCTTCCGCCGACAAAGCCAGAAGACCACGGCGCAGCCATCGATATCCCGTTGTCCCGTTCCTCATGAAGGGCCTCCGCAGGCTCGCCTGTGGAGGCCCTTCCCTGTCAAGAACAAGGAAGACGATCATGACGACGTCCGACACCTCTGTCCCAGGCTCCTCGTTGGGCCGCAGATCGCTGCTGCTCGGCGGCACCTCGGCCGCCCTGACCATGCTGGCCTTCTCCCGCACGGCCGGTGCCGTCACCAGCGATGAGCCGCTCCAGCTCGATTTCGACCTGGACAAGGACAACTACGTCAAGTGGGCCCAGCCCGACGACGCCCACGCCGGTAAGTCGCCCAGCCTGGCGTTCATCGGGCCGATGGACGCGACCGTCTTCCTGTGGACGAACCGCGCGGCGATGCTGTCGGCGTTCGACGCGCTGGCGCCGTACCACGAGACCGCGGTCGGCGTGTACTCCCAGATTCCGCGCCGTCCCTCCAGCGAGTCCGCCACCAACCGGAACCTGAACATCGCCGTCATCTACGCCCAGCTCGGCATCTGGAAGCGTCTGCTGCCGCTCAACGTGGGCGGCCTGCGGCAGGTGATGGTCGCGCTCGGCCTGAACCCCGACGACGAGTCGGAGAACCTGACCAGCCCGATCGGCATCGGCAACGTGGCCGCCAAGTCGGTCTGGGCGGCCCTGTCGCATGACGGTATGAACGTCCTCGGCTACGACGGCGGCCGCAAGTACAACCCCCGCCCCTGGGCGGACTACACCGGCTACCAGCCCGTGAACACGGCCTTCAATCTGGTCAACCCCTCGCGCTGGCAGCCGCAGTTGGGCCCCCACAACGGCCGTCGGGTCGGCGGCGGCCCGGGTGACATGGGCATCTACGTCGTCCAGCAGTTCGTGACCCCGCAGATCCGGCTGACCAAGCCCCACATCTTCCGGGACCCGGCCGCGTTCCAGCTCGCCCCGCCCACGCACAGCGACCACACCCGGCCGCAGGAGTACAAGCGCTCGGTGGACGAGATCATCGAGGCGTCGGCCTCGCTCACCGACGAGCGCAAGGCGCTCTGCGAGGTCTTCGACAACAAGCTGTGGGGCATCGGCTACTCGTCCATCATCATCGCCCGGAACCACGACCAGAACGACGAGCTGGGCGTGCACGGCTGGGCTCACTGGACGCTCCAGACCATCCTGGCGACCTTCGACACGCTGATCGCCGGCTGGTACCAGAAGTACAGGTACGACTCCGTCCGGCCGCTCAGCGCGATCCGGCACGTGTACGGCAAGCAGAAGCTGACCGCCTGGGGCGGCCCCGGCATGGGCACGGTCGACGACATCCCCGCCAACGAGTGGCGCAGCTTCCTGCCGACGGGCGACCACCCGGAGTACCCCTCGGGCTCCACGACGCTGTGTGCCGCCGGGTCGCAGGTGGCGCGGCGCTTCTTCGGCAACGACGACCTGGACTGGACGTTCACCTTCCCGGCCGGCAAGTCGCTGACGGAGCCGGGGGTCGTCCCCGCCAAGGACATCCAGGTGCACTTCTCCACTTGGACCGAGTACGACAAGATGTGTGCCAGGAGCCGGGTGGATGGCGGCGTCCACTTCAAGACGACGGTCGAGAGGTCCCTGGACTTCGGTCAGCAGTTCGGCGACATGGCCTACGAGTTCGTAGAGCGGCAGGTCAAGGGCGACGTCAAGAACTGACGGCCCTGCCGCAGTAGAAAGGGGTCCCGGCACTCGACACCGAGTGCCGGGACCCCTTTCTCACGCACGGCCGGGAAGCATCACACGTTGCTCGGCCCGGTGTCCGCCGGGCGCCCGACGGCGTCGGGATGCTCCAGCACCGCCAGGGCCCGTTCGATCATCTCCACCAGGTCGGTGTTCTCGCTGTGGTCTCCCCACAGCACCTGGTGGAAGGCGCCCGTCACGGCGCCCACCAGGACGCGGAGCTCGAGGTCGTCCGCGGGCAGGCCTGCCCGTTCGGCGAACACCTCGCTCACGGACTCGACCCACTTGTCCTGTTCCTCGCCCACCAGGGCCCGTATCGCGGGCACCTGGCGCACGAGCTCCCTCCGCCACCGGTACTCCTCGCTGAAGTCCTCGGCGAGCCTGCGCACCATCTCCCTCACCACCGCCCGCAGGGCGGCCAGCGGCGGCTCGTCCGCAGGGCGTTCGCGCAGGAAGGCCATGCTGAACTGGGCGTAGTCGTCCGTCAGGACGATGTGCTCCTTGCTGGGGAAGTAGCGGAAGACCGTGCTCGGCGAGACCTCGGCCACCGCGGCGATCTGCTCGATGGTGGTGTTGTCGTACCCTCGCTCGTCGATCAGCCGACGGGCCGCCTCACGGATCGCCTGGCCGGTGCGTAGCTTCTTGCGTTCGCGCAGGCCGAGGCCGGCTTCGGCGACTGCGATCGCCGACACCGGTGCGCTGGTCGTTGAAGAGGGCATACGACTCATTGTCGCGCACCATCTGCCATGTCGGACAGCGTCTCAGGCAGAGGCTGCTTTTCTGCCTCCTCCTCGGTCTTCTTGGTCTCCCGGCTGTCCGGCAGCTTGAAGGCGGCGAGGACGGCCGCGACGACGCCGGCGATGCCGCAGATCAGCAGCACCAGGCTCATGCCGTGGACGAAGGCGGACTGGGCGGACTCGGCCAGCTGGGGCATCTTGAGCTGTGCGGCGACCGCCTGTGCGGCCACCACGGACTCCTTGGCCGTATCGGCCGCCTGCGCCGGTACCCCGTGGGTGTCGATCCGGTCCTTGAACACGGCGTTGAGCAGGCTGCCCAGCAGGGCGATGCCGATGGCGCCGCCGACCTGTCGCAGGGTGGTGTTCAGCCCGCTGCCGGTGCCCTCCTTGCCCTTGGGCAGTACCGCGAGGGCGGTGTCCAGGGCCGGCACCATCACAAGGCTCACGCCCAGGCCGGTGAGGATCATCCACACTACGGTGAAGCCGTAGCCGGTGTCGGTGTCCGTGGTGCTGCCGAGGAACATCGCCAGGGACATGATGGCCAGGCCCGCGACCACCAGCGGCCGGGTGCCGAACTTGATGGTCAGCGGCGGCACGATCTTGGCGACGACGATCATGCCGGCCATGAGCGGCATCAGGCGCACGCCGGTGGCGAAGGCGTCGTGGCCCTGCACGACCTGCAGATACTGCGGCAGCACGAACATCAGGCCCATGAACACGAACATGCCCAGGATGAGGAAGAGCGTGTTCCACCGGAAGGAGTAGTTCCGCAGCAGCTCCAGGTCCACCATCGGGCGGTCCTGGCGCCGCTCGCGCAGCACCAGACCGACGAGCATCAGCACACCGCCGATCATCGAGGCGAGGATGACCGGGTTGCCCCATCCCTTGGCGGGCCCTTCGATGACGCCGTAGACGAAGGCGCCGAGACCGACCATGCCCAGCACCGTGCTGATGACGTCGACCCTGGGGGCCGACGGGTCGCGGGTCTCGGGGATCAGCAGGGCGCAGGCGACGATGCCGATGGCGATCAGCGGGATGTTGATGGCGAAGACCGAGCCCCACCAGAAGTGTTCGAGAAGCCAGCCACTGAGTAGAGGTCCGAGCGGCAGGCCGATCGAGATACCCGCGGTGATGATCGCGATCGCCTTGGTCTGCTCCTCGCCCTGGAAGAGGGTCGGGATGATGGACAGGGTGAGCGGCATGATCAGCGCGGCGCCGAGGCCCATGACCGTACGGGCCGCGATGAGCGGGCCCGGGCTGGACACGGTCATACCGACGATGGAGCCGCCGAGGAAGATCACGAGCCCGGCGATCAGCAGATTGCGTCGGCCGTAGCGGTCGCCGAGGAAGCCCGCGGGGAGCATGGCGGCGGCGTAGACGACGGCGTAGGAGTCGACGATCCACTGCAGCTGCCCCGCGGAGGCGCCGGTGTCGGCGGCGAGGGTGGGGAGGGCGACGTTCAGGATCGTCGTATCGAATCCGATGACGAGGACGCTGATCGTCAGACCAATCAGCGCCAACCAGCGATTTTTGACAGCCATAGGAAAATGGTAGCAACTATCACTTGAAGGTGGATGGAGATTGGAGGAGTCTCGCCACATGCAGAATGACGCGGACATGACACTCAGCTGCGCCTGGCCGCGGTCGGCGTCGGGTCACCACTGGGTGATGAGCGGCGCGTCCGGTTCGTGCTGCCGCCAGGCTTCGGTGAGGCGGGCGAGGCGGGTGGGGGCGGCGATGCCGCGCACGGTTGCGATCTTGCCGTTGGTGATGTCGAACGTCACGGCGCCGACGGCCTGGTCGCCGAGCACGAAAAGGATGGCGGGGGCGCCGTTGACGAGCGCGTAGTGGATGGCGGGCGTGCCGCCGGCAAGTCGCCGTTTCGCGGGTGTGGGTTTGAAGCCGGCCCGTGCGACGGCGGCGATGCGCTGCGGAGTGTCGTACTGCAGCAGCGTCTCGGTCAGGCCGGCGCCGTCGGAGATCGCGGTTGCGTCGTCGGTGAGCAGCGCCGCCAGCCGTTCGGTGCGGCCCGAGGTGGCAGCGGCGAGGAATTCCTCGACGATCCTGCGGGCGGATGCCGGGTCGACTTCGCCGCCGTCGCGGCGGCGCGCTGCGGTGATGCGGCGCCGGGCCCGGTGGAGGTGCTGCTGGCTTGCGGACTCGGTGATGTCGAGGATCTCGGCGATCTCGGCGTGGCTGTAGGAGAACGCTTCGCGCAGGAGGTAGACGGCCCGCTCGAGGGGTGACAGGCGCTCCATGAGAGTCAGCACGGCCAGGGAGACCGATTCGCGCTGCTCGAAAGTGTCGGCCGGGCCGAGCATCGGGTCGCCGTCGAGGAGCGGTTCGGGCAGCCAGGCGCCGACGGTGCGTTCACGGCGGGCTTGTGCCGAGCGGAGCCGGTCGAGGCACAGATTGGTGACGACCTTGGTCAGCCATGCTTCCGGCACCTTGATCCGCTGCCGGTCGGCGGCCTGCCAGTGCAGGAACGCATCCTGCACGGCGTCTTCGGCGTCGGCGGCGGAGCCCAGCAGCCGGTACGCCAGCGAGGCCAGCCGGTTCCGGCTGGCCTCGAACCGACTGGTGTCGAAGCGATCAGTGGCGGTGCTGTCCACGCGGCCCACACTAGGCGGCTACGCGACCGCCTTCTCGGAGGACGCAACCGGCGCGGCGGCCAGGCGGCGCTTGCGTTTGGGCAGGCCGAAGGTCGGGTGCGAGGTGGCCCACAGCGAGATCTTGACGATGCCCGCCTTGACCTGTGCGGCCTTCCGGCCGCCCACATACTTCGCCTTTGCCTGCGCTTCGTCGTCGACCAGCTGCAGGATCCCGTCCCGCCGCCCAAGACTGATGTGGTTGCCCAGGTAGAGCAGCTTGGTGTTCGCAATCCTGCGGCCGGTCAGGCGTCCCACAATCGCTTCCATGGCCTGCCGGCCGGTGTAGCCGGCCGAAGCGCAGGACATCGGCAGCGGCAGGCCGTTGTCGCCGATGGCGTAGGCGCTGTCGCCGGCGGCGTAGACGTTCGGGTGCGAGACCGACCGCATGGTGCGATCGACGACGATCTGACCGTTCTCGGTGACCTCCAGCCCGCTGGCAGCGGCGATGGGGTTGACCGCGAACCCGGCCGTCCACACGGTTGCGTCGGACGCCAGGGCGGTGCCGTCGGCGCACAGCACCCGCGTCGCTTCGACGGCTTCGACGCTGGTGTGCTCCAGGACGGTGATGCCCAGCCGGTCGCAGGCCCGGCGCAGGTGGCTGCGGGCTCCGGCGGAGAGCCGGGCGCCCAGCTCGCCGCGGGCGACCAGCGCCACCGACAGGCCGGGCCGGGATTCGGCGATCTCGGCGGCGGTCTCGATGCCGGTCAACCCGTCGCCGACGACCAGCACGCTCCCGCCTTCGCCCCGCCTGCCCAGGCTGTCCAGGTGCTCGCGCAGGCGCAGCGCCGAGGGCCGGCCGGTGACGTCGAAGGCGTGCTCGGCCACGCCGGGGACGCCGTGGTCGGCGACGTGGCTGCCGAGCGCGTAGAGAAGCGTGTCGTAGCCGAACTCGCCGCCGTCGGCGTCGGCCACGGCGACGACCTGGCGCTCGGGGTCGACGGCGGTGACACGTGCCAGGTGCAGCCGAATCCCCGTGCCTGCGAAGACGTCGGCGAGCTTCCGGGCCTCGATCTTCTGGCCGGCCGCGAGCTGGTGCAGCCGCAGCCGCTCGACGAAGTCCGGCTCAGCGTTGACCACGGTGATCTCGGTGTCTGTCAGGGACAGCCGGCGGGCCAGGTTCCCGGCCGCGTAGGCCCCGGCATAGCCGGCGCCGAGGACGACGATGCGGTGTTTCATGTGTTGCTCCTGTGGTTCGCCTGCCCCCTGTGAGTTGAACGGAACGGCACCCCGATTCCTGACAGTAACTTGTGGCCTGGGTCACAGAGCGGCGGTCATCGACAGTGCGGCGGTGACCGATTCGTCGAAGACCCGGTGGTCTTCTCCCCGTGCCGATGCCGGGAGCAGGGGAAGTACCGCATTCGCGTGGGACTGGACCGTGGGGTGCAGGTGCAGTGCGGCCGCACAGCTGCCCTTCGGGCCTGCTTCGAGGAATATGCGGTTGCCGGATTCGAGCAGGTCGTTCATCGCGGGCCAGAACAGCACCGGCTTGGCCAGTTGAGCCGACCAGAACTCGGGGGTGACCGACTCCGCGTCGGTCACGTCGCGGGCGGTGCAGGTGGACCGGATCGTGATGGCGGGCGGGCGGAGCTCGATGCGCCGGAGCAGTTCGGCGAAGCGGATCGCCGCGTCGGCGCACAGTGGGCTGTGGAACGCCTGCCGGGCCTTCACCGGGCGACACGCGACCACCCCGGCCTTCAGGGTCCGCTCGACGGCGCGCAGTGCCGCCGTCGCGCCGGACAGCACCGTCTGGCGTGGGCTGTTGATCGCCGCTATCGCGATGCCTCGCTCTGCGAGGTCGTCGCCGAGCACCTCGCGGATCCGGTCGACGCCCGCGGCCACCGCGAGCATCCCGCCCGGTTCCGTCGCCGCCATCGCGGTGGTCCGCGCCACCATCGCCCGGCTGCCGTCGGCGATGCCGAACACCCCTGCGACGGCGGCTGCGGCCAGTTCGCCGACGCTGTGCCCGACCAGGACCGTGGGCCGTAGACCGCGTGCGATCACCGCGAACGCCAGTGCCGCGCCGATGGCGAACAGCAGCGGCTGTGCCCGGGAGCAGTCGTCGAAATCCGGTCCCGGCCGGTCGGAGAGCCAGGCGTCACGCAGTCGCGGGCCGTCGGGGCCGTACTCGGCGAAGAACTCGTCCATCACCGCGGTCAACGTCGGTTCCACGCCGTACAGGTCGGCGCCCATTCTCGGTTGCTGGCCGCCCTGGCCGGGAAACACCAGAGCTACGTCACGTCGCATGTCCATGAGGGCCTCAAGTCTTTGCCGGTTTCGTCATGGGTTCAGTTCGGTGAGTTCCAGGGTTCCGCTCACTACTCGGACGCCGGCCTGGTCGATGCCTACCGACGCGGTCACCGCTCCCGGTTGCCCGGTCACCGACACCGCGCATTCGGCGGGCACGTCGGTCTCCACGAAGATGCCGAAGTCGAGTTCGGCTCGCGTCAGCGCCGACTCGCCCGTGCGCAGGCCCGCCTCCGCCGCACTGCGCAGCGCGGACTGCCGCATCGCTTCTATGAGCAGCGATGCGGGGAGGTGGTCGTAGTCCCGGTCGAAGAAGGAGGGGTGGGTCCGGTCCACCAGCACGGGATAGCGGTTGGGCCGTGTGGCGGGGCCGATCACCACGTTGTTCCGGTCGCGCCGGCCGACCAGTTCGGGGTCGATCGGTTTGATGTCCGGGGTGTCGTTCGCGTCCGCGGCCCGGCGGGAGCGCTGGTAGTCGCGGATCTCGTGGTAGGACTCGCGCGGGAACAGGATGCTGGTGAACGAGAGCGTCATGGCCCGTGCCGAGCCGACGAGGAAGTCGCCCGCGATGTCGTACGTGCCGTCGGTCTGTGTGACGCGGACCTTGATGACGCCCTGCAGCGGCTTGGCTGCGTCGGCACGGAACGCGTGCAGCTCCGGCACGGCCAGCGTCACCTGCTGCACGGCCGACGGGGTGCCCCGGGGAACGCCGAGGTACTCGTGCCGGGCCACGACGAACGCCTGCCGGAACGCCTCGATCACGGCTGCCGGGTCGTGCCGGGGGGTCCGCTGGTCGGACCACAGGGGGTGGTCGTGCGCCACCCGCAGGGCGATGGCGAACTCGTCCGGGCCGATCTGTGCATGGTCGGTGACGAACACTTCAAGGGGCGACCGCCGGTTCACCGTCATGGGCGGCACCAACTGGTCGAAGCTGAGGGCGGCAACGGGATCGTTGGTCATCAGAGCCTCCGGGACTGGCTGCGCTCGTCCAAGAACTTGGCCAGCGAGCGGATCGTCGGGTTGTCGAGGATGTCGGCCATGCTGATCCGCGTGTCCGTCAGCGCCTGCAGTCGGCCACGCAGTTCCACGGCGGACAGCGAGTTCAGTCCATGGGCGGCGATGTCGTCGTCGAGGCCGACCACCGTGCCGTACTCGCCGAGCACCTCGTCCACGGCGGTGCGCACGGCGGCGGTCATGTCGCTCGGGATGTCGCTCGCATGATCGGTGGCGGGTGTGGCCGTCGGCGTGGGCGGTGTCCGCCAGAAGCGTTGGCGGGCGAAGGGGTACGTGGGCAGGTCCACCCGCCGTGCGCCCGACTCGGCGAACACGGCCGGCCAGTCGGCCACGCCGCCCGCCACGAAACGGTCGGCCAGGTCGCGCAGCGCGGTCCGGCCGATCACGGTGCCCGGCTCCGGTGCCTCGGCGAGGGTGCGCAGCCCTGTCAGCAGTTCGTCCCGGTCCGCGCCGAGTACGACGGCCCGGTGGGCGAACCGCGCCCGGGACAGCAGGGTGAGCCCTACGTCCGCCGGGTCGATGTCCGATCGCTCCAGCAGCGTGATCAGCCGGTCCGCCTGTGCCGCCAGCGCTGCTGGAGTCTTCGCCGAGAGCACCCAGGGCACCGCGGGCATGGGGCGCCGGGGTGGGGCGGGCGTCGGCGGTGCCTGTTCGAGGATGACGTGTGCGTTGGTCCCGGAAATGCCGAAGGACGACACCGCGGCTCGGCGTGGGCGTCCGGTCTCCGGCCAGCCTTGCCGGCACGTCGACAGCTCCACCGCGCCGGACGACCAGTCGACATGCGGGCTCGGCTCGTCCACGTGCAAGGTCGCGGGCACCACGCCCCGCTGCATCGCCGCGACCATCTTGATCATCCCTGCCACGCCCGCAGCTGCCTGCGTGTGACCGATGTTCGACTTCAACGACCCCAGCAGCACCGGCCGATCCGAAGGCCGGTCCTGGCCGTACGTCGCCAGCACCGCCTGCGCCTCGATCGGATCACCCAGCACCGTGCCGGTTCCGTGCGCCTCCACCACATCCACGTCCACGGCGGACAGCCCGGCGTCGGCGAGCGCCGCCCGGATCACCCGCTGCTGCGACGGACCGTTCGGCGCCGTCAGCCCGTTGGAGGCGCCGTCCTGGTTCACCGCACTGCCGCGCACCAGCGCCAGCACCTCATGCCCGCGGCGCCGCGCGTCCGACAGACGTTCCAGTACGACCACGCCGACTCCCTCGGCCCACCCGGTGCCGTCCGCCGCCGCCGCGAAGGACTTGCAGCGCCCGTCCGGCGACAGGCCTCGCTGCCGGGCCATGTCCACGAAACCCCTTGGGGTCGCCATGACCGTCGTACCGCCGGCCAGGACCAGGTCCGACTCCCCCGACCGCAACGACTGGCACGCCAGATGCACCGCCACCAACGACGACGAACACGCCGTGTCGATGGTCACCGCCGGACCCTCCAGGCCCAGCGTGTACGCCACCCGGCCGGAGATCAGGCTGCCTGCCGTGCCGGTCAGGCGGTAGCCCTCCGTGCCGGCTTCGTCGATGCCGTGTCCGTACTCCTGTGCCATGTGGCCGACGAACACCCCGGTCGGGCTGCCGGCGAGGGAATGCGGGTCGATACCCGCGTTCTCCAATGCCTCCCAGGTGACTTCGAGCAGCAGCCGCTGCTGCGGGTCCATCGCCACGGCCTCGGCCGGGCTGATCCCGAAGAAGCCCGCGTCGAAGTCCGTGGCACCTGCCAGGAAGCCGCCGTCGCGGACGTACGTCGTGCCCGGGCGGTCCGGGTCGGGGTCGTAGAGGCCGTCCAGGTCCCAGCCGCGGTCGGACGGGAAGGCCGAGATGACGTCACGAGCCTCGGCGACCACGTCCCACAGGTCCGTCGGCGAAGCGATGCCGCCCGGGTACCGGCAGCCGATGCCCACGATCGCGATCGGGTCGTCGTCGGCGCCGTGGCCGTTCTGGCGCAGTCGCTCGATTTCCTTGAGCGACTCGCGCAGTGCCTGCACCAGCCTGGCTTCGGTGTCCTTGCTCATCGCATGTCACTCCACCCGGAGTCATGCGCGTAGTCGTCGGGCTCGACCGGTACGGCGATCCACGGCATCCACCAGCTGCCCAGGCCGGCGAGGGCCTGCCAGAACGCGGACAGGAGAAGCCAGTCCCAGCGGGACGGCTCGGGCCGCGGCCGGGAGCCCGTGCCCGCCGTGCGCGGGACGGGAATCCGTACCGTGGGGATCCGGTCGGTCATCGCGTGCCACCCTCACCCAACGCCGCCGCGATCAGTTCTTCGGTGTCCATCGTGTCGATCAATTCCTTCCGGCTCGGCCGGGCATCAGGCACCGGCGCGACGAGGGTTCGGTGCAGGTGGTCGGTGAGCGCCGCGGGAGTCGGGTGGTCGAACACGGCCGTGGCCGGCAGCGGCACATCGGTCAGCGGCGCGAGGGCGTTGCGCAGTTCGATCGCGGTGAGCGAGTCGACGCCCAGGTCGCGGAAGGTGCGGCCCTCGTCGAGCGGCTGCCCTTCGGCGTGGCCGAGCACCGCCAGCAGCTTGCGGCTCACCAGGTCCAGCACGCGTTGCCGCTGCTCGTCCTGGTCGAGGCCGGCCAGGTCGTGCCGTAGCCGGACCGCGTCGTCCTGGTGGCTCGGCCGGGCGGGCGTCGCGCGCAGTGTCACCGCGGTCACCTGTGCGCGTGGCGCGGTCAGGGCGGCGTCGAACATCGCCAGGCCGTCGGACTCGGAGATCGCCGCGAACCCTCGGTCGCGCAGCCGCGCCAGATCCGTCTGGCTCAGGTGCTCGGTCATGCCGCTCCGGCCCGCCCACAGCCCCCAGGCGATGGACACCGCGGGCAGACCGGCCGCCCGTCGGTGCGCGGCCAGGCCGTCCAGGAACGCGTTCGCCGCGGCATAGTTGGCCTGGCCCGCCGAACCGAGCGTGCCGGCCACCGAGGAGAACAGTACGAACGCGGTGAGGTCCAGCCCTCGCGTCGCCTCGTGCAGGTACCAGGCGGCGTCCGCCTTGGCCGCGAGCACCGCTGCCAGCCGCTCGGGCGTCAGCGACCCCAGCACTCCGTCGTCGAGTACGCCGGCCGCGTGCACCACCGCGGTCAAGTCGGGGGTCACCAGGCCGGTCACCGCGGCCCGGTCGGAGACGTCGCAGGCCACGATGTCGACCGTCGCGCCCAGCTCGGTCAGCTCAGCCCGCAGTGCGGGCGCTTCCGGTGCGGCCGGCCCGCGCCTGCCGGCCAGCACCAGCCGCCGGACCCCGTACGCCACCACGAGGTGCCGGGCGATCAGGGCGCCGAGACCGCCGGTGCCGCCGGTGATCAGCACCTTGCTGTCCGGGCCGAAGGGGGGCTCGCCCGTCGAGGGCTCCGACAGTGGGGCCAGTTGGGGCGTGTGCGGTACGCCCGAGCGGATCAGTAGTTGTGGCTGGTCCGTCGCCAAGGCCGCGGGCAGGTCCAGTTCGTCGTCGGTGTCCACCAGCACGAAGCGGCCGGGCTGTTCGGCCTGTGCGGACCGCACCAGGCCCCACACCGCCGCGCCGGCCAGGTCCGGCACGTCCTCGCCCGGCAGGCCGACCGCGCCTCGGGTCACGATCACCAGCCGCTTTGACGTCGGGGCGGTCAGCGCGTCCAGCACGGTTTGCGTCGCCGCGTGTACCGAGGAGATCAGGTCCCCAGCGGCCGGGAAGGCGTCCAGCACCGCGACGTCCGTATTCGGGGTGGAGGTGGGCTCGGAGGTCAGCGGGGTCCAGGCCAGTTCCCGTAGCCGGGCCGTCGACGCGGTCATCGGCCGCAGGCGCACCGATCCGGCGGTCAGCACCGGTCGGCCGGCCCGGTCGTACACCGCGACCGACACGGCGTCCGGACCCGTCGGAGACAGCCGGACCCGCAGGCCGTCCGCCCCGGCCCGGTGCAGCACCACGTACTCCCAGGCGAACGGGACGTCCGTGCCGCCGCGGCCGGTGGCCACCAGCCACGCCTGCAACGCTGCGTCCAGCAGGGCCGGGTGGAGGCCGTATCCGGTCGTGTCGACGTCGGCCGCGACCTCGGCGAGTACGTCGTCGCCGTCGCGCCACAGCGCGCGCAGCCCGCGGAAGGCCGGGCCGTAGTCGTATCCCCGGTCCGCCAGCCCGTCGTACGCCCCGTCCGGGTCGATCGGTACGGCGCCGGCGGGCGGCCAGGCCTTCAGCTCCGGAGGGTCTTCCAGGTCCGCTGTGGTCAGCGTTGCCCTGGCGTGCACCGTCCATTCCGCGCCCGGCTCGTCGGGGCGGGCGGAGAGCACCAGCTCGCCGGTCGGGTGGGCGACCGCCTGGACGGTCAGGCGGCCTTGCCCGGGCAGCACCAGCGGGGCCTGGATCACCAGCTCGCGCACCGTGTTCGCGCGGATGTCGGCGCCGGCGCGCAGGGCCAGTTCGGTGAAGAGGGTGCCGGGTGCCAGCACCTGGCCGGCCACCGCGTGGTCGGCCAGCCAGCCGGGCGCGTTCCGGGAGACCGAGCCGGAGAGGATCACCGTGCCGTTGTCCGGCAGTTCCATGCGGGCGGTCAGGACGGGGTGGTCCGCCGCGACGAAGCCCAGTCCCGTGGCGGCGACCGGCGGTTCCGGCCGCAGCCAGTAGCGCCGGCGGTCGAACGCGTAGGTGGGCAGCTCCGTGAAGGGGCCGGACGGCCCGCCGAACACCGCCCGCCAGTCCACGGGCAGGCCCCGCGCGGACAGCTCGCCGAGCGCGGGCAGCAGCGTGGCCAGTTCGGGCTGGTCGCGGCGGAGCAGCGGAAGCGCGACCACCTTGGTGGGGATGCTCTGCGCGGCCAGTGTGGCCAGCGCGCGCCCCGGCCCGAGCTCGACGAAGGTCCGCGCGCCCAGCTCCGCCAGGGCGTTCACGCAGGGCAGGAACCGTACGGTCCCCCGGGCGTGCCGCAGCCAGTAGTCGGCCGAGCGCAGATCGCCTTCGGCGGCCGGTCCGCCGGTGACGTTGGACATGATCGGGATCGTCGGCGGGTGATAGGTGACCTCGTGGGCCACCTTGGCGAACTCGCCGAGCAGGCCGTCGAGTTCGGCCGAGTGGAAGGCGTGCCGGTTGCGCAGCTTGATCGAGCGCCGTCCTCGCTCGCGCCAGCGTTCGACGACCCGGTCGACCGCCTCCGGTGTCCCGGAGATCACCGTGGCGTCCGGCGCGTTGACGGCTGCGATCGACACGCCTGGCTCCAGGGTGGGCTCGATCTCGTCGGCGCCCGCCAGGATCTGCACCATGCTGCCGGGCGGCAGGGCGCCCATGGCACGGCCGCGCGCGACGATCAGTCTGGCGGCGTCGGGCAGGGACAGGACCCCGGCCACGTGCGCGGCGGCCAGTTCGCCGAAGGAGTGGCCGAGCAGGTAGTCCGGTCGCAGCCCGAAGGATTCGACGAGGCGGAACAGCGCAACCTCGATGGCGAACAGCGCGGGCTGGGTGTACTCGGTCTGGTCCTGGAGGGTGGCCGCGGCCGGCGTGCCCTTCTCGGCGAACAGCAGGTCGGACAGCGGCCGGTCCAGGTGTGCGTCGAGTTCGGCGAGCACCTCGTCGAGCGCGGCGGCGTACGCCGGGAACTCGGCGTACAGGCTCGCGCCCATGGTCGCGTACTGGCTGCCGTGGCCGGGGAAGAGGAACACGACCGGTCCGGTCACCGCCTCCGCCGGTTCGGCCGATCGGGCCGATCGGGCTGGATCGGCTTGGGCGGCCTTGGCCAGCCCGTCGAGCAGCTCGGCGCGGTCCACGCCCGTGACGACAGCCCGGTGATCGAACCGCGAGCGGGTCGTCACCAGTGCGGAGGCTACGGCCGCCGGGTCGAGGTTCTCGTCCGCCCGCAGGTGGGCCAGTAGCCGGGCGGCCTGGCCGCGCAGTGCCGGCTCGGTGCGCGCGGACAGCACCCACGGCAGCACCGGCCAGTTCCGTTCCGTGGCGGCCGGTTCCGGCTGCGCGGGCGGCTGTTCGAGGATCACGTGGGCGTTGGTGCCGGAGATGCCGAACGCCGACACCCCCGCCCGGCGCGGTCGTCCGGTCCGCGGCCAGTCGGCCGGCTCGGTGGCCAGCGCGACGGCCCCGCCCGACCAGTCCACCGCGGACGTCGGCGGGTCGGCGTGCAGCGTCGGCGGCACCATGCCGTGGTGGATCGCGCCGATCATCTTGATGATGCCGGCCATGCCCGCCGCGGCCTGGGTGTGCCCGAGGTTCGACTTGACCGAGCCGAGCAGCAGCGGCCGGTCGGCGGGGCGGCCCTGGCCGTACGTCGCCAGGATCGCCTCTGCCTCGATGGGATCGCCCAGCCGCGTGCCGGTGCCGTGCGCCTCCAGCACGTCGACGTCCGCGGTGGACAGGCCGGCGGCTGCGAGGGCGGCGCGGATCACGCGTTGCTGGGACGGGCCGTTCGGCGCGGTCAGCCCGTTGGAGGCGCCGTCCTGGTTCACCGCGCTGCCACGGACCACCGCGAGCACCCGGTGCCCGCGCTCCCGGGCCCGTGACAGCCGCTCTAGCACCAGGACGCCCGCGCCCTCGCTCCAGCCGGTTCCGTCGGCCGCCGCGGAGAACGACTTGCACCGGCCGTCGCTGGCCAGTCCGCCCTGCTTGGCGAACTCCACGAACACCCTCGGCGTGGCGATCACCGTGGCGGCGCCGACCAGCGCCAGGTCGCACTCGTCGGACCGCAGCGAGCGCGCGGCCAGGTGCACCGCGACCAGCGACGAGGAGCAGGCCGTGTCCACGGTGACCGCGGGCCCCTCCAGGCCGAGCGCGTACGCGACCCGGCCGGAGGCGACGCTGCCCTGGCTGCCGATCAGCCGGTAGCCCTCCACTCCGGCCGCGGCGTCGTCGGCACCCGCGCCGTACTCCTGGGCCATGATTCCGGCGAACACACCGGTCCGGCTGCCGGCCAGCGCCTCCGGGTCGATGCCGGCGCGCTCCACCGCCTCCCAGGACACCTCCAGGAGCAGCCGCTGCTGCGGGTCCATCGCGGCGGCCTCGTGCGGGTTGATGCCGAAGAACGCGGCGTCGAACGCGCCCGCGTCGTCGAGGAATCCGCCCTGCCGCATGGACAGTCCGCTCACCTGCCAGCCGCGGTCGGCCGGGAAGTCGCCGATCGCGTCGCGGCGCTCGACCACGGCGTCCCACAGGTCCGCGGGCGAGTCGATACCGCCGGGGAACCGGCAGCTCATGCCCACCACGACGATCGGGTCGGTCTCGTCCACCACGGCCGCGGGCCGCTCGTCCGCGGGTTCGGTGCGTCCGGTGGTGCGGTCGCGCAGGTAGCCGGCCAGTGCGGCAGGCGTGGGGTAGTCGAAGACCACGGCCGCGGGCAGCGCCATGCCGGTGGCCGTCTTGAGCCGGTTGCGCAGCTCGACGGCCAGCAGCGAGTCGAAGCCGAGCTCCCGGAAGTTGCGGTCCGGATCGATCTGCTCGCCGCCGTCGCGTCCCAGCACGAGCGCGGTCTCGGTCCTGGTCAGCGCGAGCAGGTCCGTGGGCCCGGTTCCGGGCTCGGCGGCGGGCTGCGCCTGCGGCCGGGCCGGTATCAAGTCCCGTAGCACCGCAGGCAGTTCGCCGATGTCGGCGGACAGCTGAAGCGCCGCGCGGTCGACCGGCATCGCGATGACGTGCGGCCGGTGCTGCGCGAGGGCCGCGTCGAACAGGGCCAGTCCGGCGTCGACCGGCAGTTCGGTCAGGCCGCGCCGCTTGAGCCGGACAAGGTCTGCGTCGCGCAGCTGCCCGCCCATGCCGGTGACGCGGTCCCACAGCCCCCAGCCGATGGACAGCGTGGGCAGCCCGCGGCCGTGCCGGTACGCGGCCAGCGCGTCGAGGAAGGCGTTGGCGGCCCCGTAGTTGGCCTGTCCCGGACCGCCGCACACGCCGAGCACCGAGGAGAACAGCACGAGCGTGGCGCCGGTGTGTGCGGTGGCCTCGTGCAGGTACCAGGCGGCGTCGGCCTTGGGACGCAGTACGTTGTCCATCCGGTCCGGGGTCAGCGAGTCGAGTACGCCGTCGTCGAGCACCCCGGCCGCGTGGATCACCGTGGTCAGCTCCGGCGTCACCAGGCGGGCGAGCGCGGCACGGTCGGTGACGTCGCACCGCACCACCTGCGCCGTCGCCCCCGACTCGGCCAGCTCGGCGACCAGTTCCGCGGCGCCCGGCGCGTCCGGGCCCTGGCGCGAGGCGAGCACCAGCCGCCGTACGCCATGCTGCGTCACCAGATGGCGGGCCAGTGCCGAGCCGAGTCCACCGGTGCCGCCGGTGATCAGGGTCGGCCCGGCCGGGTCGAACCCGCGCGAGGGGGCCGAGGGGGTGGCCGGCACCGGCGCCAGCCGGGCCGCGTGCAGGACGCCGGACCGGATCATCACCTGCGGTTCGCCGCTCGCCATGACGGTGGCGACGTCGACGGTCGCGTCGGTGTCCGCGTCGGTGTCCACCAGCACGAACCGGCCGGGTGCTTCGACCTGTGCCGCGCGCACCAGGCCCCAGACCGCGGCGGCGGCCGGACCGGGCGCGCCTTCGTCGGCCGGGTGCACCGCGCCACGGGTGACGATCAGCAGAGTGCTGTCCGCCGTGCGTTCGTCGGCCAGCCAGTCCTGGAGGGCGCCGAGCACCCGGTGGGTGGCGGCGTGGGTCTCGGCGACCATGTCCGGTACGGCTTCGTCCGAGCCGGATCCGCCGTCGAGCACCACGACGTCCGGGATCGGGGCCGTCCGGTCCAGGTCGTCCCGGCCCACGACCGACACCGGGAGCGCACCCGGCCGGTCCAGCGGCTGCCAGGTCAGTTCCAGCAGGCGGTGGGCGGCGGACCGGCCCGCCCGGGACACCGCGGCCTGCTGCTCGCGCGACAGCTGCCGCAGCACGATCGACCCGACGGTGCACACAGGCCGGCCGGAATCGTCGTAGGCCGCGAGCGACAGCTCGTCCGGCCCGCTCGGCGTGATCACCACCCGCAGGGCGGTGGCGCCGGTCGCGAACAGCCGGACGTCGGCCCAGGAGAACGGCAGCGCCACGCCGCGGTCGGCGACGGTGACCAGTGCCGCGTGCAACGCCGCGTCGAGCAGCGCCGGGTGCAGGCCGAACCCGGCCGGATCCGCGCCGTCGGGCAGCGCGACCTCGGCGAACACCTCGTCGCCCCGGCGCCACACCGCGCGCAGACCACGGAACGCCGGTCCGTAGCCGTAACCGCGCTCGGCCAGCCGCTGGTAGGCGTCCTCCAGGCCGACCGTGGTCGCCTCGGCGGGCGGCCATTCGGCCAGGCGCGGGTCGGCCATCTCCCCGGCATCCAGCTCCTCGGCGGCCGACTCGCCCCGCGCGTGCGTGACCCACTCGCCGTCGGTGCGGGAATGGATCGCGATCTCGCCGTCGTGGTCCGCGACCACCTGGACGGCCACGCCGCCCTGCTCCGGCAGCACGAGCGGGGCCTGGATCACCAGTTCCCGCAGGAACGCGCGGCCGACCTCGGCGCCCGCGCGCAGGGCCAGTTCGACGAATGCCGTGGCCGGCAGCAGCGTCGCGCCCGCGGCCGTGTGGTCGGTCAGCCAGCCGTGCGTGGCGAGCGACAGCCGTCCGGTCAGCAGCGCAGCGTGCGTGTCCGGCAGCTCGGCCACGGCGCCGACCAGCGCATGGTCCGCGGAGGTCAGGCCCAGCCCGGTCACATCCGTGTGCGGCTTCGGTTCCAGCCAGTACCGCTTGCGGTCGAACGCGTACGTGGGCAGCAGCACCCGGCGGGCATCGCCGAACACCGGGTCCCACGCCACCTCGCCGCCGCGCACGTACCGCTGCGCGGCGGAGGTCAGCAGCCGCGCCGGGCCGCCCTCGTCGCGACGCAGCGAGCCGGTCACAACGACGGCGCGGCCCTCCCGCTCGGCGGTCTGTTCGATGTGGATGCCCAGCGCCGGATGCGGGGCGCACTCCACGAAGTGTGTGAACCCGTCGGCGAGCAAAGCCTCGACGGCCGGCTGGAAGGCCACCGGCTGCCGGCAGTTCTGGTACCAGTACGCGGGCGTCAGGTCCTCCCCCGCGATGGCCGCCCCGGTCACCGTCGAGTAGACCGGCACCGCGGCGCCGGAGGGGCGGACGAACGAGACCAGGTCGGCGAACTGGTCCTCCAGCGGATCGACGAGCGAGGAGTGCGAGGCGAACGGCGTGACGATCCGGGCCGGCACCCCGGTCGCGCGCAGCTCGGCGATGAACGCGTCCAGCGTGTCCGTCGGCCCGGCCACCGTCGTCCCGTTCGGGCCGTTGACGCCCGCGAGCTCCAGGCCGGGGAGCAGCCGCCCCGCCACCACGCTTTCCGGTGCGCCGACCGAGACGATCGCGCCGGGGAGCTGCTCGGCGATCAGCTTCGACCGGGCCACGATGAGCCGGCCTGCGTCGTCGAGCGACAGCGCACCGGCGACGCAGGCGGCTGCGATCTCCCCCTGCGAGGTGCCCACGACGGCGTCGGGCCGCACGCCGAGCGAACGCCACAGTTCGGCCAGCGACACCAGCACCGCGAACAGCGCGGGCTGCACGATGTCGACGCGCGACAGCCAGGAGCCGTCGGTGGCCTCCCGGACCGTGTCCAGCAGCGACCAGTCCACCAGCGGGTCGATGATCCGCGCGCAGTCGGTCATCTTCGCGGCGAACACCGGGGCGGAGTCGAGCAGTTCGGCGGCCATCCCCAGCCACTGGATGCCGTGCCCGGGAAAGACGAACGCGGTCTTCCCGGGGTTGTCCTCGGCCTGGCCGTAGGTCACGTTCGCGGCGGGCAGGCCGGCGGCCACCGCCGACAGCCCGGCGGCCAGCTCGGCGGAGTCCGTGCCGACGACCACCGCACGGTGCGGGAAGCGCGACCGCGTGGTGGCCAGCGATCGGCCGATGTCAGCAACGTCGTGCTCGGCGTCGTACTCGTCGGCGTGCTCTGTGGCGTGCTCTGTGACGTGCATGAGCAAGCGCCGTGCCTGGCCGCGCAGCGCTTCCTCGGTCTTCGCCGACAGCACCCACGGCACGGCGGGCCAGGGCGGTTCACCTTGTGGTGCGCTCGCATGGGCGGGCGCCTGTTCGAGGATGACGTGTGCGTTGGTCCCGGAAATACCGAAGGACGACACCGCGGCCCGGCGTGGGCGTCCGGTCTCCGGCCAGCCTTGCCGGCACGTCGACAGCTCCACCGCGCCGGACGACCAGTCGACATGCGGGCTCGGCTCGTCCACGTGCAAGGTCGCGGGCACCGTGCCGCGCTGCATCGCCGCGACCATCTTGATCATGCCCGCGACGCCCGCGGCTGCCTGCGTGTGACCGATGTTCGACTTCAACGACCCCAGCAGCACCGGCCGATCCGAAGGCCGGTCCTGGCCGTACGTCGCCAGCACCGCCTGCGCCTCGATCGGATCGCCCAGCACCGTGCCGGTTCCGTGCGCCTCCACCACATCCACATCCACCGCCGACAGCCCCGCATCCGCCAGCGCCGCCCGGATCACCCGCTGCTGCGACGGGCCGTTCGGCGCCGTCAGCCCGTTGGAGGCACCGTCCTGGTTCACCGCACTGCCGCGCACCAGCGCCAGCACCTCATGCCCGCGGCGCCGCGCGTCCGACAGACGTTCCAGTACGACCACGCCGACTCCCTCGGCCCAGGCCGTACCGTCCGCCGCGGCTGCGAAGGACTTGCACCGCGCGTCCGGCGACAGACCGCGCTGGCGGGCGAATTCGAGGAAGACACGCGGCGTCGCCATGACGGTCGCGCCGCCGGCCAGGACCAGGTCCGACTCCCCCGACCGCAACGACTGGCACGCCAGATGCACCGCCACCAACGACGACGAACACGCCGTGTCGATGGTCACCGCCGGACCCTCCAGGCCCAGCGTGTACGCCACCCGGCCGGAGGCGACGCTCGACAGGCCGCCGGTGATCCGGTAGCCCTCGACGGATTCGCTGGAGTCCCAGCCGTACATGCCCAGAAACGCGCCGGTCCGGCTGCCGGCCAGCGACTGCGGGTCGATACCCGCGTTCTCCAGCGCCTCCCAGGTGACTTCGAGCAGCAGCCGCTGCTGCGGGTCCATCGCGAGCGCCTCGCCGGGGCTGATGCCGAAGAACCCGGCATCGAACCCCGCGACGTCGGTGAGAAACCCGCCCTCGCGGACGTACGTCGTGCCGACGCGGTCCGGATCGGGGTCGTAGAGACCATCCAGGTCCCAGCCCCGGTCGGTGGGGAACGCGGAGATCACGTCACGTCCGCCGGCCGCGACGTCCCACAGGCCGGCCGCCGAGACGATGCCGCCGGGATAGCGGCAGCCGATGCCCACGATGGCGATCGGGTCGTCGTCGGTGGGTTCCGTGGTCCGGGCCGGCCGCAAGTGGTCGTCAGCCGGCAGATCGTCAGCCATCAGGTCTTGTGCCGGCAGATCGTCAGCCGGGTGGTCGTCGGCGGTGGCGTCGGCCAGGTGTGCGGCCAGCGCGGCCGGCGTCGGATAGTCGAAGACCGCGGTCGCGTCGACGCGCTTGCCGAGCGCCACCGACAGCCGCTCGGCCAGTTCGATCGCGCTGAGCGAGCCGAAGCCGAGCTCCTGGAAACTGCGCTCGTACGGTACGGCGTCGACGTCGTGGTGACCCAGCTGGGCGGCGATCTCGGCTCGGACGACGCCGATCAGGTCGCCGTCGGGCGCGGACGCGGGCACCGTACTCGCCTGCCGGCCGGCGTGGGCGGCCGGCCGGTCGAACGCGTAGGTGGGCAGGTCCACCAGGCGCGCCCCGGCGTCGGCGAACACGGCGGACCAGTCCACCTCCTCACCGGCCACGAACTCACGGGCCATCGCCGCCAGCGGTTCCGCGGCCGGTCCGGCCAACGCCAGTCCGACCACCGCCGGCCCGTCCCCGTCGGCCACCTCCCGCAACCCGGACGCCAGTTCGAGCCGGTCACGGCCGAACACGACCGCGCGGACCGGGAACGGCGTCCGGGTGGTCGCCAGCGAGAACCCGACGTCCACCGGGTCGGCTGCGGCGGCCTGGTCCAGCAGCCGCCGGGCCTGCCCGCGCAGGGCGTCCCGGGTCTGCGCCGACAGCACCCACGGCACCACCGGCAGGCCCGACGGCGCGGGCAGGCCCGGAACCGGTGGTGCCTCGGCGAGCACCACGTGGCAGTTCGTGCCGCCGAGGCCGAACGAGCTGACGCCGGCCACGGCCGGGCTGCCGGGCCACTGCCGGGCCTGCGTGTTCACCCGAAGGTTCAACTCGGCGAACGGAATGGCCGGGTTGGGCTCGGCGAAGTGCAGACTCGCGGGCACCTGCCGGTTCTGCAGGCTCAGTACGGTCTTGAGCAGGCCGGCGATCCCGGCCGCCGCGTCCAGATGGCCGATGTTGGTTTTGACGGACCCGACGAGCAACGGTGTCGTCCGGGTCGCGACCGTGCCCAGGGCGGCGCCGAGGCCGGCCGCCTCGATCGGGTCGCCCACGGCGGTACCGGTTCCGTGCAGTTCGACGTACTGGACCGCACCGGGGTCGACCCCGGCCTGGCCGTACGCCCGCTCGAACAGAGCCTGCTGCGCCGTGGCGCTGGGCAGCGTCAGCCCCTTCGTACGGCCGTCGTTGTTCACCGCGCTGCCGACGATGACCGCAGCGATGTGGTCACCGTCGGCGAGCGCGTCGGCCAGCCGCTTCAGTACGACGAGGCCGCCGCCTTCGCCGCGTACGAACCCGTTGGCGCGACTGTCGAACACGTGACACCGGCCGTCCGGGGACAGCACGCCCATCTCGGCCAGGCCGCTGTGGGCGTCCGTGGTCACCATCAGGCTGGCCCCGCCCGCGATGGCCAGGTCGCACTCACGCGTCCGCAGCGACTGCACCGCCAGGTGCACCGCGACCAGCGACGAGGACTGCCCGGTGTCCACGGTGAGGCTCGGGCCGTGCAGGCCCAGGGCGTGGGACAACCGGTTGGCCGCCATGGCTCGTTGTCGCCCGACGAAGGTGTAGTGGTCGAGCGTGGACGCCGGCTCGATCTCCCCCGGCGCGGCCACGAACACGCCGGTCTGCGTGCCGGCCAGCCGGGCCGCGGTCAGCCGGGCGTGTTCGAACGCCTCCCAGCCCAGCTCCAGCATCAGCCGCTGGTGCGGGTCCATGGCGGCGGCCTCCCGCGGCAGGATGCCGAAGAAGCCCGCGTCGAATCCGGAGATGTCGTCGAGGAACGCGCCGGGGCGCGCGATCATCCGGTCCGGGGGCGGATCGGTGACCGCGTCGGTGCCCGAGGCGAGCAGCCGCCAGAACTCGGCCGGTCCGTTCGCCCGGGGCAGCCGGGCGGCCATGCCGACGATCGCGAACCCGTCTGTCATGATGCAACTCCTCGACGAAATCCCGGATGACGACGCAGGCTGCCGGTCAGGAACCGGTGGCCTGGAGGAACGCGGACGTGTCGGGCGGCGTCATCTTGCCCAGCTGCATCAGCAGCACGTGCAGGTCGTTGCAGGCCCAGTGGTCGCTCACGCGGCCGTCACGGAGCTTGACGATGTGAATCTCGTTCCAGCTGATGGTGCGGCCGGTCGGCGCCGCGCCGAACACCGAGCCCTTGTGCGTGCCGCTCACCTTGACGTGCTGGATGACGAACTCGCCCTCCTCGAAGTCGCGGATGAGCTCGACCTTCATGTCCGGGAAGCCTTCGCGCTCGACCCGGATCACGGACTTCACGCCCTCCTTGCTGGTGTCCATGCCGGGAGGGGCGTTGTGGTTGACGAAGTCCTCGGTCATCAGCTCGTCGAGGACGTCGACCTTGCCCTGGGAGAAGGCCTCGTCCAGAATCCGACGGCACTTGATCTTGTTAGACACGATGTTCTCCTTGGAAGGTTGTTCCGGTCAGCTCGGACAGAGCGACCTGGATGTTCACGAGAGTTCGTTCCGGTTCGAGCCAGCTCGCCGCCGGGCCCGGATCGAACCGGGCCCACACCGCTTCCGCTGGCAGCTTTTCGGCGTGTGCGAGCCGGGCGGCGGCGAGTACTCGGTCGAAGTAGTCGGCCAGTTCACGCAGTGCCTCGATCCCGGCCGGCCTGCCGTGCCCGGGCAGGACCACCCTGGGATCGAGTGCGATCAGCTGGTCCAGTGCCGTACGCCAGCGGCCGACCCGCCCGTGCACGGCCAGCGGTGTCACCCCGGCGAAGCACAAGTCGCCGGTGATCAGCACCTGTTGGGCAGGCAGCCACACCACGAGGTCGGCCGCCGAGTGGGCGTCGGTGAACTCGAGCACCCGCGCCCCGTCGGGCAGCGCGCCTTCGATGCCGTCGGGCGGCACCGGTTCGGCGGCCACGCTGTCCCAGTCCGCCAGCCGCGTCGCGAACCTCGGCATCACCTTGGCGAGCAGCGCGGGCAGGCCGGGCTCGCCGATCATCCTGCGCATCCCGGCCACCGTGCGCGGGTGGGCGATGATCGGCACCTTGTCGAACAGCAGGTTGCCGCCGATGTGGTCGGTGTGGATGTGCGTGTTGACGACCAGTCCGGCGCCGCGGCCCCGGCGGTTCAGCGCGGTCACGATGTCGGCCGCCATCTCCGGCAGCAGCATCGTGTCGATCACCGTGGTCGGATCGCCGAGCAGCAGCACGCTGTTCGACAGGCCCGCGCTGCCGTCGCCGTTGACCACCGCGACCACGCCGTCGGCGACTTCGACCTCCTGGCGTACCGATATCCCGGCCGGCATGGCGGTCATCCCTGGAGCGCGCGGATCTGCTGGACCAGGCCGGTGCGGTCGAGCATGGCGTGCCAGGACACGATGCGGCCGGCGTCGGCCCGGATCGTCTCCACGACGTTCCAGGTCAGCCGCTGCCCGGTGCCCTTGGGCACGCCGGACAGCGTCAGCTCGACCGACAGCGCAGAGCCGTCCGCGGACTCGACGGTCCCCTCGATGGTGATCTCCAGCTCCGTGTACAGCCCGCGCTGCTGCGTGAACATCGCGGCGAGCGCCTTCGCGCCCCTCTTGTGCTGGCTGGCGGTGCGGATCTCGACGTCGGCGGCGCACATGGCGTCCACCCCGGCGGGGTTGCCGGCGTCGACCACCGCGTACACGGCCTCCCAGAGTTCCTTCGCGGTCTTCACGGTCACTCCCCCTCGCCGGACACGGTCCAGTCGACCTGGTACACGTGCACGTCCACGTCGTCGGCGTACTTGTGCAGTTCGAGAATCAGCGCGCGGCCCGCCTCGCTGCGGATGTGCTCCTGGAAGGCCGCGAGCTCGCTCCACTGGGCGTAGTTGGTCACCCGGCTGCCGTCGACGCTGCAGTGCACGTTGGCCGAGATGAAGCCGGGCATGTGCCGGACGACCTCGTCGGTCTCCTTGCGGATCGCGGCGGACAACGCCTGCTGGTTCTCCGGCTTGCAGTGGAAGACGTTGATGTACGTCATGAGAGGGCTGTCGGCGGAGATCGTGCTCATGACCGTGTCCCCATCGTCTCGGCGACCACGGTGAAGCTGCGGAACTCCGGATCGGAGTAGCAGGCCCGCATCGGCTTGACGAGTTCCTTGTGCTCGTCGGACTTCTCCCAGGTGAAGAAGTCCGCGATGGAGGTCCATTCGCTGACGATCAGCCACTTTTCCGGGTTGTCCGGCGCCTGGCAGATCTGGTCGCGAATGTGTCCGGGGGTCGCCGCAACGCTGAACCGGACCTTCTCGTAGGCGGCCAGGAACTCCTCCCGCTTCTCCTCGGCCACCGTCATCATGAACAGGATGCGGGCCGTGCCGGCCGCGGCATCGGTCGTTTCGGCCTGCGATTCGCCGAGGACCTCGGTGTCGACGTGCGCCAGCGACGGGTCCGGCGCGAGCGGACCGATGTGGTACACGGTCATCGACTCGGTCGTACCGACATTGCGCAGCCGGTGCCGCTTGCCGATGGGCACGTAGATGCCGTCACCGGCCTTCAGTGCCCAGTCCTCGCCCTCGACCTCGAGCACCAGGTCGCCGCTGACGACGAACAGGAACTCCTCGGAATACGGGTGGAAATGCTCCACCACGTGTTCGCCGGGCTGGAGAACAGCCGTGCCCATATAGCCGGATCGGCTGCCCACCGAACCGGGGTGGAGCACCATACGCAACTGGCCGCCGCGCGCCCGATAGGGCTCTATGTCTGAGGCGCGGATTCGGCCCACCTGTGAATTGCTCATGCGTGAATCATCTCCGGTGATCTTCTCGGGCCGCATCGGAAATATTCCGTGAAAACTCCGCGGAAAATCCGCAGTCGACTGCGGGAAACCCGCAACGGCAGTCAATTCAGGGGCAGTGCCGCGTAGGTCCGGAAACCGTGCGTGCAGGCGTACACCGCCAGCTGGGTCCGGTCGCGCAGGTCGAGCGCGCGCAGCAACGATGAGATGTGCGTCTTCACCGTGGGCCTGCCCAGCTGCAGCTGGTCGGCGATCTCCACGTTGGTCAGCCCATGGCCGATCAGGCTGAGGATCTGCCGCTGCCGCGGGGTGAGCTTGACCCCGCTGCCCGGCCCGGCCTGAACCTCCGAAGGGCCGCTGTAGCGCAGTGCGGAGACCAGTTCGCCGGCCACCTGCGGGTCCAGTGCCGCGCCGCCCTGGTCGACCGCCCGGATCGCGTCGACAAGCCCCCGCACCGGTGTGTCCTTGTGCAGGAAGCCCTCCGCGCCCCCGCGGAGCACCTTCATCGCCAGGTCCGGGTCCAGGCTGGCGGACAGGGCGAGCACCTTCACCGCCTGCTCCGCGGTCCGGCTGACCACCCGTCGGGCCAGCAGGTCCTGTATGTCGAAGCCGTCCAGGTCCATCAGCAGCACGCGCGGCCGTTGTTCCAGCAGCAGCCGAGGACTGTAACTCGCGGTGTCGAATTCGGCCACCACATCCATCCCCGGAATACCGCGCAGAACGGTCGTCATGCCCGCCCGGTACACACCGGAACCACTGCAAACTCCGACCGGCAAAAACTCCTTCAAGCCACGCACGACATCTGTCGAGCCCGCCCGGGGAGTGATAAGGCCATTTGCGGATTTGTCAGGCGAAGAGCATTCCCCGCCGCACTTGGTTGGCCTGCAGTACAGTGGCGTAACCGTCATCTTCACGCTCCCTCGTGGTTCGCAGCAACGAACGCCGCGTGTCGGCTCGACCCCTGTTACTGTCCGCCGGGTTGCTATATAGGCAGCACGGCCACCGCCGAAGGCTGCCGGAGCGTGCCGACAAAGTCCGGAATGCGGCTTGCAGATGACCGCCCTCACGCCGCAGAAGGCAGGACGAGACAGGCCGCGCGAGGTCACTTCCCGATCACACTCGAAGAACCCGCGCGGCCGTTGTCATGCCGGAACTCGTTGCCAGTCGGCTTCCGTCCTCCTTGCACGAGACGCTGAACGAGACGCTCTGTGCGTTACGCAGTACAGGTGCGCAGCACCAACGCACTGTTGAATCCGCCGTGTCCGCGCGCGGTGACCAGCACGGTGTCGAGCCTGCGTTCGCGCGGCTCGCGCACCAGGTCGAGGCCGTACGCCGGGTCGGGGTCGTCGAGATTGCCCACCGGCGGGATGAGGCCTTCCCGCATCGCGAGCAGCGCCGTGGCCACGTTGAGCGCCGAACCGCCGGCCAGCAGCCGGCCGACCAGACCCTGCGGCGCGGTGACCGGAACCCCGTGCGGGCCGAACACCGAGCACAGCGCCTTCGCTTCGGCGGCGTCGGCGTCCGGGCGGCCTGCGCCGTCGGCCAGCACCAGGTCCACCTCGTCCGGGCGCACGCCGGCCCGCTGCAGGGCCAGCCCGATCGCCCGGGCGTACTGCTGCCCGTCCGGTGCGGCCGTGCGGTAGTGGTGCGCGTCCTGGGTGGCCGCGTAGCCGGCGATCACGCCGTAGCCGGCCGGCCCGGACCGGGCCCGCGCGGCGGCTTCGTCCTCCACCAGCAGTACCGCGCCGCCCTCGCCGGGCAGGTGGCCGTTGGCCGCCCGGTCGAACGGCTTGTAGCCGGCCTTCGGGTCGGTCGCGGTGGACAGGTGGCCACCGGCCATCTGGGCGGTCAGCGCGTACGGCGCGATCGGCGCCTCGGTGCCGCCTGCCAGCACGGCGCCGGTGCCGCGGCGGATCGCGCGGACGGCCCAGCCCAGGCTGTCGATGCCGGATGCCGCGTCGGAGACCAGCACCCCGCACGGCCCCTTGGTGCCGTGCTGGATGGCCAGTTGCCCGGTGCTCGCGGCGTAGAACCAGGCGATGGACTGGTACGCGCCGACCGCCTTGCGGCCCCGGCTCCACAGCGCCTGGATCTCGCGCTGGCCGAACTCGTTGCCGCCCGAGCCGCTGCCCAGGATCACCGAGGTGGCGTACGGATCGTGGGCGGAGGGGTCGTAGCCGGCGTCGTCGAGGGCCATGCCGGCGGCGGCGACTGCCAGCCAGGTCCAGCGGTCGGTCTGGACGGCCAGCCGGTCGGGCACGTGCTCGGTGACGTCGAAACCGGGCACCTGGCCGGCCAGCGTGGTGGCGTAGCGGCTGGTGTCGAACGTCTCGATCGGCCGCACCGCCAGCTCGCCGGCCAGGGTCGCGCGCCAGTGGTCGTTCGCTCCGATGCCGGTCGGCGCGACCACGCCGAGACCGGTGATCACGGCCGCCATCAGCGCACCCCGGCCAGCACGATGGCCGACTGGAACCCGCCGAACCCGCTGCCCACCGACAGCGCGACGTCGACCCGGTGGTCGCGTGCGGTGTTGGGCACGTAGTCCAGGTCGCACAACGGGTCGCGGTGGGCGTAGTTGGCGGTGGGCGGCACGACGTTGTGCTCGATGGCCAGCGCGGTCGCGGCCACTTCGATGGAGCCGATCGCGCCGAGCGAGTGCCCGACCATGGACTTGATCGAGCTGACCGGCACCCGGTAGGCGTGGGCGCCGAGGCTCTGCTTGAACGCGGCGGTCTCGTGCCGGTCGTTCTGCTTGGTGCCCGAGCCGTGCGCGTTCACGTAGTCCACCGCGGTCGGGTCCAGCCGCGCCTGGGCCAGCGCACTGCGGATCGCGACGGCCATCTCGTTGCCGTCCGGGCGCAGTCCGGTCATGTGGAAGGCGTTGCACCGGTTGGCGTAGCCGAGGATCTCGGCGTAGATGTGCGCGTCCCGGCGCCGGGCGTGCTCGTACTCCTCAAGGATGAGTACGGCCGAGCCCTCGCCCATCACGAAACCGTCGCGGGTCGCGTCGAAGGGCCGGGAGGCGTGTTCGGGGTCGTCGTTACGGGCGCTGGTGGCGCCGATGGCGTCGAAGCAGGCGATCGAAATGGGTGTGATGGGCGCGTCGCTCGCGCCGGCGACCACGATGTCGGCCATGTCGTCCTGGATCAGCTGGTACGCCTGCCCGATCGCGTCGATGCCCGAGGTGCAGCCGGTGGAGACCACCGAGGCCGGGCCGTGCGCGCCGTACCGGCAGGCGACCTCGGCGGCCATGGTGCTGGGTATCCACGCCTGGTAGAGGAAGCCGGAGCCGAACTCCGGGTCGACCAGCCAGTCCCGGCCGCCGTCGCTGGCCACCACGTACTCGTCCTCGAGGCGGGTGCTCGCGCCGACCGCGCTGCCCAGGCACACGGCCATCCGGTCGTGGTCCAATCCGGCGTCCAGCGCCAGGCCCGCGTCGGCCATCGCCTCGTCGGCGGCGACCAACGCGAACTGGACGGACCGGTCGTTGCGGAACACCTCCTGTCGGGTCAGCCCCGCGGCGAGCGGATCGAAGTCGACTTCGGCGGCCAGTTGGGAGCGGAACTGCGTGGGGTCGAACAGCGAGATCCGGCGGGTCGCGGTGCGCCCGTCGGTGAGCAGCTGCCAGAACGCCTTCCGCGTGGCGCCACCGGGTGCGACCACACCGATCCCGGTGACCGCGATGCGTCGCTCCTCGCTCATCGCGCGTGCTCGCTCAGTCCCTTGTTGACGAGCTTCACCAGCTCACCGAAGGTCGCGTTCACGAACTCCTCGCCGAACTCGAACCCGTAGCGGTCCTCGATCTCCGCCCTGACCTGCAGCTGCGCCAGCGAGTCCAGGTCGACGTCGCTCAGCGTGGCCGTCGGATCGTCGGTGACCGCGGACCGGGGAAGCCCGGCCTTGACGACCAGGATCTCCATTAGTTCGTTAATTGTGAATGCCGACACGGTCATTCCCTTCGCAATAGGCAACGAACCCGCAGCTCAGACTACGCGGAAATCAGTCGGATCATCTTCAGCCAAGAGAACTAAATCGGCTCGTTCTCGAGAATGAGGCCGACCCATCCTCGCGAATGGCTTTTTACCTACCTGCGGAATCAATTGACGCCTTTTCAGGCGTGATGCTTCACTGAATTCAATTGATTTCCCCGGGCATGAGGAGTTGAAATGGACGCGGCAGCAGCTCAGACAAAGGCACCGGCCGGCGCAGGGGTCACCGCGGTCGCGGTGGCGATGGCCAGGGCCATGGAATCCGGCCGCGAAGACCGCATGTTCCACGATCCGTACGCCCAGTCGTTCGTCGACGCGGCCAAGGCCGTGATCACCGACGACGAGTGGCCGTCGCTGGTCGCCTGGGTCGACCTGTTCTACTCCCGGGGCGTGGTGCGCACCCGGTTCATCGACGACTTCCTGTGCGAGGCGGTGGCGGGCGGCTGCAGCCAGGTGGTGCTGCTCGGGGCCGGTCTGGACGCGCGCGCCTTCCGGCTGCCGGTGCCCGACGCGGACGTGTTCGAGGTGGACACGCCGTCGGTGTTCGCTTTCAAGGACAAGGTGCTCGCCGACGCCGGCGCGCGGCCGACCGCCCGCTCGCGCACCGCCGTCCACGCCGACCTGCGCGAGGACTTCGCCGCGCGCATCACGGGCAGCACGTTCGACCCGGGCAGGGCGACCGCGTGGGTCGCCGAGGGCGTGCTGCCCTACCTGACCGCCGACCAGGCGCAGCAGGTGATCACCGACGTCGGACGGCTGTCCGCGCCGGGCAGCCGGCTGGTGTTCGAGCACTCCGACAAGCCGGGTCCGGACCCGAAGGCCGCAGCCGCCGCGCTGACCACGCCCGGCGCAGACCGGATCAGCAAGATGGTCCGCGGTGGCCTCGGCCCGGGCGGGCGGGACTGGGTGGCCGGCCAGGGCTGGACCATCGAGATCACCGAGCGCGGCGAGCTGGGGCCGCGGTACGGACGGCCCGACGGCCGGCTGACCGGCGGCCAGTTCATCACCGCGACCCGCGCCTGAGCGGGACGAGGGACATGGAAGCGAACCAGGCGCGGACCGGGCCCGCGGAGCCGGCCGAGGCGCGCATCCAGGCCGCCGCCGAGCACTATCGGCGTCCGATGCTCGCCGCCTACGACATGTTCGTGCTCGGCATGATGAGCCGGTTCATGTGGCGCTGCCCGCGTGGCCGCATGCTGGCGCATTACAACCGGCAGGTCAGCGCGTCGCATCTGGATATCGGACCGGGCACCGGCTGGTTTTTGAACAAATGCCGGTTTCCGGGGAAATCCCCGTCGATCACCCTGGTCGACCTCAACGAGGTGGTGCTGGCCACCGCCGCGCACCGCATCCGGCGGTATCGCCCCGAGACCCTGGTGGGTGACGCGTTCAAGCCGTTCGCCCTCGGCAGCGCGCGGTTCGACTCGGTCGGCATGAACTTCCTGCTGCACTGCCTGCCGGGGTCGATGCGCCAGAAGGCGGTGGTGTTCGACCAGGTGGTGCCGTTCCTGGAGCCCGGCGCGCGGGTGTTCGGCAGCACCGTGCTGGGCACCGGCCCGCACCACACGAAGCGGTCCGCCAAGCTGCTGGCCAAGCTCAACCGCAGCGAGGTGTTCAGCAACCTCGACGACCGGATGGAAGATCTGGACGAGCAGCTGCGCGCCCGGTTCACCGACGTCGAAACGGTCCGGTCCGGTGCAGTCTGCCTGTTCGCCGCACGCTATCCGGGGGCACGATGAGCGGCGCCTCTCCCCCGCTGGCCCAGCAACTGCACGACGGCGTGCTGCAGGCCCTGGCCATCGCCCGGATCCGGCTGGACCGGGCGCTCGCCCAGGACGGCCCGCTGCCCCGCGAACTGGGCACGGACTTACGGCAGTTGCTGGACCACGAGATCGCGGGCCTGCGCCGCCTGATCGGCGGTTCGGCCCCGCCCGCCCCGCCGCAGCCGGACCTGCCCAGCGCGCTGGCCGCCACCGCCGAACACCTGCAGTCGGCCACGGGCATCCGCATGCACGTCGAGAACCGCACCGCGCCGCCGGGCCGGTGGGCGGGAAACGACCTGATCGCCTACGGGATCGTGCGCGAGGCACTGCACAACACCGCCAAGCACAGTGACGCGCAGCATGCCTGGGTGAGCGTGGCCACATGGCCGGACCGGCTGGTCTGCGCGGTGCACGACGACGGCCGCGGCTTCGCGGCGGCCACCACCCGCCCCCACTTCGGGCTGACCGCCATGGACGCGCAGGCACGGGACGCGGGCGGACACCTGGCCGTCCAGTCCGGTCGCGCCGGCACGTTCGTCACCCTCGTACTGCCCAGAAACCCGGTATCGGAGGGGGAAGTCCAGCGATGACGCCGCGAGACCCCACGTCCCGGCCGACCATTCTGATCAGCGACGACCATCCGGTGGTGCGCTGTGGCATCCGCACGCTGCTCGCCGACGACCGCTACCGGATCGTGGGCGAGGCGGCGGACCTGGCCGCCACCGTCGAACAGGTGAACCTGCATCGGCCCGCCGTGCTGCTGCTCGACCTGAGCTTCGAGGGCACCCTCAGCCTTGGCGTCCTGCCCACCGTGCGGGCCCTGTCGCCGACCACCCGGGTGCTCATCCTGACCATGCACAACGACCTGGACTCGGCACGGGAGTCGCTCGCCGCCGGCGCGCACGGGTTCCTGCCCAAGGACGCCGCCGCCGGGGAACTCGTCGCCGCGGTCGACACGCTCGCCGCGGGCGGCCGGTACCTCCATCCGGCGCTCGGCGCGGCGCTGTTCGACCGGCACGCCGATCCCGAGGGCGCGCTGAGCAGACGGGAACGCGAGGTGCTCGCGCTGATCGCCGACGGCCTGACCCATCAGCAGATCGCCGACGAGCTCGGCCTGTCGGTACGCACCATCGAGGCACAGCGGGCGTCGATCAAGGTCAAGCTCGGAGTCAGCCGCCGGGCGGAACTGATCAGCTGCGCCCGGCGGCTGCGGCTGACCACCACAGGAGGAGATCGGTGATGCAGACGGGCCGGCCCAGCCGTACCGCGTTGAGTTCGGCGCGTGCCCGCGCCGTGCACCAGGTGGCGGACTCACCACGCGTGTTCACCGACCCCTTGGCGGCGCGCATCGTCGGCGGCGTCGACGACGACCCGAGGCCGGCCGGCGCGCCCGGCATGCCTGCCGAGGTCCGGCTGTTCATGGCGCTGCGCCAGCGGGTGGCCGAGGACGCGCTCGCCGCCGCCGCGCACACCAGGCAGGTGGTCGTCCTCGGCGCCGGCCTGGACACCTTCGCCTACCGGAACCGGAATCCGGCGCTACGCGTGTTCGAGGTCGACCATCCGGCCACCCAGGCGTGGAAACGCGAACGGCTGGCCGAGGCCGGCATCGAGGTACCGGACACGGTCGTGTTCTGCCCTGTCGACTTCGCCGAGCAGACCGCGGAGGCGGGCCTTGCCACGGCCGGATTCGACCGGCACGCACCGGCGTTCTTCCTGCTGCTGGGCGTGGTCCCCTATCTGGACAGGGACGCGCTGCCGGCCACGGCGCGCTTCGTGGCGCGGTTGCCCGCACCCGCCGAACTGGTCTTCGACTACAACCAGCCACCCTCCGCGCTGCCGCCGCACCGCAGGCCCGCGCTCGCCGCACAGACCGAGGCGAAGGCCCGGATGGGCGAGCCATGGCGGTCGTTCTTCACCCCGGCCGAGATCGCCGCCGAACTGGCCGACGCCGGGTTCGACAGCGTCACCGACCTCGGCTGGCGGAACTGCCTGGAGCGCTACGCGCTCGACCCATCGCTGCCCGACCTGTTGTTCGGCGGGCGGATCGTGCATGCCCGCACGACCGGACGAGAGAGGAACTAGCCAGCAATGCACGCCCTGGTCATCGGTGGCGGGGTGGCCGGTCCGGCCACCGCCGTCGCCCTGCGTTCGATCGGTGCGGACGTCACCATCTGCGAGGCCCGTCCGCGCGAGGACAAGGACGCCGGGCTGTGGGTGATGCTCGCCCCCAACGGCCTTGCCGCGCTCGATGTGTTGGGACTCAAGCAGACCGCGCTGCGGGAGTCGCTCGCCGGCGCGGCCGGGCCGTCCGGCTTCGCGCCGATGCGCCGCGCCGACCTGTACCGGCTGCTGCGCGAAGCCGCGGTGGCGCGCGGCGCGCGGATCGAGCACGACCGGAAGCTGGTCGGCGCCGACACCACCGGCGACGGGGTGGTCGCGCGGTTCGCCGACGGTACGGCTCTCTCCGGAGACCTGCTCATCGGCTGCGACGGCATCCACTCCCGGACCAGGTCGGTCATCGACCCGGCCGCGCCGGCCGCGCGCTACGCCCCGCTGCTGAACATCCGCGGCTACGCCTCCGATGTGGACGCTCCCGGTGAACCGGCCCAGCTTCGGTTCATCCCCAGCCGCAAGGCTTTCTTCGGCTACACCACCTCGGGCAGGGGCGAGGTGTGGTGGTTCGCCAACCTGCTCTGGAGCGCGGAACCGAGCCGGGCCGAACTGGCGGCGATGACCCGCGACGTGCTCACCGAACGGCTGCTGGACACCTTCGCCGAGGCGCCCTCGTTCGTGGCGGACGTGATCCGCGCGACGTACTCCGACCTGTACGCGCTGCCCACCCACGACCTGCCCACCGTGCCGACCTGGTGGCGGGACAGGCTGGTCGTTCTCGGCGACGCGGCGCACGCCACCACGCCGACCTCCGGTCAGGGCTCGTCGATGGCGCTCGAGGACGCGGTGGTGCTGGCCAAGTGCCTGCGTGACCTGCCCAGGGCGCAGGCCTTCGCCCGCTACGAACAACTGCGCCGGGAGCGGGTCGAGGGCATCGTCGCGCTCGGCGCCCGCGCGTCGGCCGCCAAGCTGAACGACACCATGCCCGATGGTTCGCTCGACTGGGTCCTCGACTACCGGATCGACTGGGCGGCCCGCGTCTGACCGGGCTTCGCCTGACGACAAGGAGAAATCGCATGGGAACGGTCGTGTTGGCGGTCGACGTGGTGCGCGACGCTACCGGCGTCCTCGACGTGTCCTGGGAGCTGGCCGGCGCCGGCCCGGTGGAAGTGGCGGTCGGGCCGACGCCCGAGTCGATCGACCACGATCGTCCGGTCGCCCGCGTCGACGGCGCGACGCGGCTGCCGTTGCCCGTGCTGGCCCCCGGCCGGCACTACGTGTCCGTCGCGCCGGCCGACGGAGGTGCCGCGGTGCTCGCCGCCGAACGCGTGGTGCCGCTGGAGGGCGCGAGCAACTTCCGGGACCTGGGCGGATATCGCACGCAGGACGGCGGGCGTACCCGGTGGGGCCTGGTCTTCCGCGCGGACGCGCCCGACCGGCTCACCACCGCCGACGTCGCCGCGATCGACGGACTCGGCCTTCGGGTGGCGTACGACCTGCGCACCGACGACGAACGCACGAAGGCGCCCTCCGCGCTGCCCGCCGCGGTCCGGCGCGAGCCGTTCGCCATCGGCGGCGAGGCCTCGCGCGCGACCCCGCTCGGCGACCTGTTCCGCAGTGGCCGACTCGACGCCGTCCCGGACGACTTTCTGCACCGGGTCTACCTGGACATGGCCGAGCAGGAGGCGCCTGTCCTCGGCCGGGTCCTCACCGGGCTCGCCGCGCCGGACGCCGTACCCGCGGTGATCCACTGCACCGCGGGCAAGGACCGCACCGGTCTGGCGGCTGCGCTGTTGCTGTCGGTACTCGGCGTGGACGACGCGACGGTGCTGGACGACTACACGCTGAGCAGGCTCTACTACAGCGAACGCCGGATGGCCCGGCTGTTGCCCAGGCTTGCCAAGCATGGCCTGGATCTGGAGCGCTACCACGCGGTGTTCGGCGCACCCCGGCATGCGATGGCGGCCACGCTGGACGCGTTGCGCGAGCGGTACGGATCAGTGGGGGACTATGTGATCGAGTGCGCCGGCGTGACGCCCGAGACGATCGCGGCGCTGCGGGCGCGACTGGTGGCGCCGGACGCAAACGCGGTGGGGCGCGGCGTTCCCACAACAGGTCTGCCGCGGTCACCGCGTCGAAGTTGAGGATGCGCGTCAGCCCGGCGGCCGCCCATCGCGTCGCTTGCGACCCCCGTGGGCGCCGGTACTACGCACTCGTCCCCGCCAGCATGCCCCACACCTGGCGCCAAGCAGCAGACGAGTGGCGAGCCAGGCTAGGCGTCGAACTCCTCGGCCGCGGCACTTACCTCGGCGTACCCAGCCCGAGCGAAGTAGAGCTGAATCCGCGGACGTTCGCCTCCTACTGGGCCGTACCCATGCACTCCCCCGCCGCCCTGTGTGCGCCCCTGAGGATCGCCCGACTCCTCACCACCGCACACCACACACTCGCGGAAGTACCCTGGCGGAGATGACACGTCCCCTGACGGCGGACGCCTGCCGTGAAGCCGCCTGGATCAAATCTGATTGCCCCTTCGTGGCCGCCTGCGCATGGTGCTGGGTTGCGCTCCTCCATCAACATCCCCGACTTCGGTGACTTCGCCGCCTCCCGTAACGTCGCGACCGTGGCGGCTGCCGCCGAACAGGCCGGCTGGGACGGACTCTTCGTCCGGGTGTCGACGATCACGTAATTCCCCACCCTCTCGGTCACGTCTCCCCATGGGGATGGCGATCGCGAAGGGGCGGCTCGGGCGACACAGCGGCCACGGGTGGTGGATCAGCCCCGGTCGGACCGCGGCCTCAGCCCGTCCATTACCAAGTGGAAGAGGTGTTCCCGGCGCTCGGCAAGCGTCGGGGCCTGGTCGGCGATCCAGCTGAGGGCGTTGGCCAGTGCAAACAGGTCGATGGGGGCCACGTCCGGCCGGATCCCCCCTGACTCCTGGGCCGTCTCCAGCAGTCGGCCACCGGCCTGGCGCATCGTCAGACAGTCGGCGTGCAGAGGTGACTGTGGATCGTTCAGAGTAGCCATCAGGGTGGCCGGCAGGCCTTGGTAGGCGCCCGCGCCGAGAGTGAACTCGTATAGCCACTCGGCGAGCGCGCGCTCGGGCAGGGCGGTGGCGGCAAGTGCGTCTGCCCGTTCGGCGAGGTGGGTGAAGCGCTGGTGAAGCAGGGCCTCCAGCAGGGCGTCTCGGTTCGGGAAGTGCCGGTAGAGCGTGCCGAGGCCGACGCCGGCGCGTCGGGCGATGTCCCGCAGGGAAGCCGGGGTCCCCTGTTCCGCGACGGCCTCTGCGGCCACTTCCAGGATGCGGTCACGGTTGCGCTGCGCGTCGGAGCGTGCTGCGCGCGGTTTGCCGGGGTGCGACTCGGTGAACATTGCGGAACCTGCCTTTGACAACCGGAGCACCGCTCCGGTTTCCTGTTCCGGAACGGTGCTCCGGATTCTATCCGGGGTGATCCGCAGTGGAATTTGGGGAGGGGTCCATGGGTACGGCAACGATGCGAGCTGTCCGGCTGCACGCCTTCGGCGAGCCCGAGCAACTGGTCTACGAGGAGGTGGCCCGGCCAGAGCCCGGGCCGGGTGAGGTGCTGGTGCGGGTCCACGCGGCGGGTGTCAACCCGCCGGACTGGTACGCGCGGCGCGGCTTCGAGAACTTCCCGGTCGAGTTCCGGCCGAACTGGACGCCGCCGCTCATCCTGGGCAGTGACATTTCCGGCGTGGTCACGGACCTCGGCCCCGGTGTCACCGAGTGGCGGCCCGGCGACGAGGTATTCGGCCTGGTCAACTTCCCTGGCCGCGCATCCGGGTACGCCGAGTACGCGGTCTCACCCGCTGCCCACCTGGCTCCCAAGCCGGCAGCCCTCAGGCATACAGAGGCCGCGGCCGTGCCGATGGCCGGGCTCACGGCCTACCAGTACGTCTTCACTCACCTGCGCGGCCGCATCGGCTCCACCGTTCTGGTCAACGGAGCGGCGGGCGGGGTCGGCCACTTCGCTGCGCAGCTCGTCCGGGTGGCCGGCGCGAAGGAGGTGATCGGCATCGCCTCTGGGCGACACGAGGAGTTCCTGCTGGGCCTGGGTGTGGACCGGTTCGTCGACTACACCTGGGCGCCCGCCGAGGAGGTCGTCCGTGATGTGGACCTGCTGATCGACACGGTCGGCGGCTCCGAAGCGCACCGCTTGCTGCCGACTGTGCGGCGCGGCGGCCGGATCGCGCCCGTCTTCCTGGGCGACTACCACCGTGAGCGTGCGGCCGAACTCGGGATCATCCTCGAGACCATGTGGCAGGTGCGCTCAAGCGGTTCGGATCTCGCGGAGCTGGCCACCCTCATCGACGCCGGGCAGGTGCGCGTCGCCATCGACAGCGTCTTCCCCCTGCGTGAGGCGGCCGCCGCTCACACCCGCGCCGAGCGGGGACACCTCCAAGGCAAGATCGTCCTGAACGTCGAGGGCCAGGGTCTTTCAGGCCACCGCTGAGATGCCACGACCGAGGACCTGGGGAATTACGTGACCGCAGTCCTGGGGAATTACGTGACCGTTCACAGTCTGGGACCACGTGCTGGGCACCCTGCTGACGCCGGTCCCCCGTTACCGCCCGCAGCAACTCGCCCGCCAAGTGGCCACCCTGGACCACCTCAGCGACGGCAGGGTGATCTTCGACGCCGGCCTGGGCGGTCCGATCGAGGACGAATACCGCAGCTTCGGCGACGCCGCCGAGCCACGTCTCCTCGCCGAGCGACTGGACGAGGGACTGGAGGTGCTGAAGCGCTTCTGGTCCGGAGAACCGGTGAACCACCACGGCCGCCACTACGAGGTCCGGGAGGACGTAACACTGCTGCCCGCCACCGTGCAGCGGCCCGGTCCGCCGGTTTGGATCGGGGGGTTCTGGCCGCGTCGCCCGCCCATGCGGCGGGCAGCACGGTGGGACGGCGCAGTGCCGCTCTTCGAGACGGCCCGGCATGGACATGTGCCCGATGTGGCGGAGGTACGGGAACTGGTCGGCTACGTACGCAAGCACCGTGCGGCAGAGCCCGAGCGCCCCTTCGAGTACGTGCTCGGCGGTGCCACGCCCTTGGACGCGGCAAAGGGACGCGACGCTGGCCAGCAGGCCTCCCTGGGGCGCGCATTCCAGGAGTTCGACCTCGCGGCGGTCGTCGTGCAGCGGGGTGAACAGGCCTGTGGCCTCTCGAGCCCCATCCCGCTGTGTGCGGGGTGGAGCTCTTTGGTGTGTGGATCGTCTGCGGATCCGGTGGCCACCGTGGCGATGATCAGCGTGTATCCGAGGCACCGAATAGGCTGATCACCTACTGAGCTGCTGATGTGCTGGGAACGAGGAAACGTGAGCGGAGATCGATGGATACCTGCGCCCAAGCGGTGGGCGTGTGCAGTAGTCGTTGTCATCAGCGCACTGACGGGCTGCGGCAACCATGCCACGGCACGTTCCCAAGGAGCAGGACCGACGGAAACGGCTCAGGCCCCCTCGCCGGGCAAGAACCCGACCGACCAGCCGTCGCCGCTCAAGCTGCCCCCCGCGCGTCCGTCGGTGCTGCATGTGCACGGTGACTACACGTACAAGGTGCAGATCCTGAACGCCAAGACCATGGTGGATCTGCCGGACAACCCGCCACCGGCCGGAACGAAGGCGCTGGCTGTGCTGCTGCGGGTGGAGGCCGAGCCGCAAAACCGCAGCATCCACGCGCCCTACGCGGAACTGGGGATCGAGTACCCCAGCCTGAAGGCAGACAAGGACCAGAACATCGGGGACGTGATCGACAACGCGACGTCCTACTTGACCGAGGATCAGATGCTCTACGGCGGTGACGGCGTCGAAGGCATCGACCCGGTGTTCGGCACCCTGCAGGCGAACACCGTGTACTACCACTGGGTATGGCAGCTTGTCTCGGAGAAGGCCGACCTGACCGGCGCCTCCCTCTGCGAGGCGCAACTCTCAGGTCATAACTGCATCCCGATCGGAGCCGTCAAGGCCGACTCCTGACGCGTAGCCGGGCCACTCGTCATGCTTCGGGCGGCCGTGTGGGAACGCGCGTAATCCCTGTAGCAGAGCCGTCGTACAACTTCCGCGGTACGCGCGTCGGCCCGGCTATTACGTCGTAATAGCGGGTGCGCGTTTGACCGAGGACAGGGGGCCGCCTTCGGAGCGCTCGGTCTTGCGGCCCTTGCTGCCGGGGGCGAGGGTGCGCGGGTCGACCGCTTCCGCGGGGGCTCCGGTGGCGTAGAGGCCGTCGGGGTCGAGGGGGCGGTCGTGCGGCTGGAGCCAGAAGACGCGGCGGCGGAACGTCCCCGAGGCGCGCGAGGGCTTGGCCTCGGGCCCGAGGAGGGCGTACCCGACGATCCGGCCGGCGCGGTGGTACGGGGGCTTGCCGCGACGCGTGGGCAGGCGGTCCAGGCGCTGCCGTACGTAGTCGAACTCGCTGACCTCCTCCAGCCACACGAGTTCGGTTTCGTGACTGATCTCGTCGTCACTGATGAGAGAACTCATGCCGATTCCTCGTCGCCGTCACCCAGCAGCCCGATGCCCGGATAGTACGCCGAGCCGTTCGGCGAGGGCGGGCGACGCGGACGGCCGGCGACGCGGACGGCCGGCGGGGCGGCGTCGGGCGGTGTCTCCTCTATTACGCCGTAATAGGGGCGGGAGCCGGGGTGATGGATGTGAGGGCAAGCGAGGCGTCCTGGCGGTCGTGGCTGATTGACCTGAGGTTCATCAGCCACGACCGCCGGATCGGCTCAGGTGGCTCGGCGCAGGGGTACGACGACGTCCTCGCCAGTGGCCTTGGCGCTCAGCCGGTAGTAGCGGATGTGGCCCAGGCGCTCGGACTCCTCCAGCCAGCCGGCCTCGACGACCTGGCGGCGGGTGCGGGAGAACACCGTGGGCGACATGCCGAGGACCTCGGCAAGCTCGGCAGCCGTCTTGCTGACGGTGCCGGCGCGGTCAGTGGGGTGCGCGGCGTAGAGCATCAGGATCAGGCGCTGGTTCGCGGGCAGACCGGCCGTGTGCTCCAGCAGGCGGAGGGTCATGTCCTTGGTGTTGTTCACTTGGCCTCCCACCTGGCAGGGGTTGACTCGTCGAATCCGGGGATGTCCGGCGGGTTGCAGGTCTTGATGGCTTCCCGTTGCTCGATTCCCGTTCCGTGGAAGGCAATGTACGGGCTGATCCGGTAGAAGTTGTAGTTGCCGATCCTGCCCCGCACGATCAGGATGCGGTGCTTGGCCAGCTTCCGGTTGATCTTCCCTACGGCGTCGGTGGACATGCCGACTCGTTTGGCAATGTCCGCGCCGGTGGCCTTGAGCGGCTCCATGCCTTCCGGGGAGACGCCGATCCACCACAACACGAGGAACTTCTGACTGGGCGTGAAGGCCTTGCTCTCGGTGATCGCCTCCACGCGGGCCTTGTCGACCTGGGTGTGCCGTCCGGAGAAGGCGTACGGAGCATAGGGGACCAGCTCACCGGTGTCGGCGTCCAGCAGTCTGCGCGCTGTTCCCAAAAGGGGCCTCCGTGCCTGGTTGCTGGTGTGGTCATGAGGACGGCTGTCTGGCCGACCAGATGAACTTAACGTACATGAGCAGGAAGTCGATGAACCCTGCCCGGCAGGCTGTGTCGCTGAACATCTCCAGGGGTTCTCTAGCGATGCTCAAGTGACCCCGGAGAAGGGTGTTCCGGGGCCGCCTCAGCGCTGCCTTCATGAACGTGAGGTCAATTTACCCGGTTCCTGTGATCGTGGTGCCCAGTCCCCAGGAACCCCCTGCGCTGCTGGCGGAACTGCCTGGCAGTTCCGCAGATCTTGGTCGGAGGGGGCGTTTTCGCAGGTCAGATGGGGTTTAAGGGCGGGGTGCTCTCTTACTGTGGGAAACCCGCCGTTGCTGGGTGCGGGAAAGCCGCGAAGGGCTTGGGCAGTTCGGCACACCCGGTGTGCCGTTGATGGTGGAGTGACCCTGTTCCGGCCCCCTTTGACCCCGGCCACCGAAAGCCCGCCACAGCGGTGGGTGCGCCGGACGACCAGGCACGCGTGTGTTTCCAGCAACCAGGGACGGCATCAGCCACGTATCCCGGTAGTTCAGGGTGGGCGGGCACGGAGACCCATGCACTGGGGCCCCTGCCGGGAGTGGCAGGGGCCCCTTGCATCGGTGTTCAGTTGTCGGTGGCCGTGGGGGCCAGGCGTTGGTGCTGATGCTCGTTCAGGATGCGGAGCATCTTGTCGAACTCGGTGCCCGTCATCTTGCGGATGAGGTGCATCGCGAGGAAGGCACCGTCGTCGTAGGGGAGTTTCGGTGGGTTGCCGGTGGACAGTGACTCCGTACCGCGGGGTTCGGGGACCGAGGTCTCCTGTGGCGGAGGTGTCTCCTGGTGGGGGGAGACGGGCGGTGGGGGAGTTTCCTCTATTACGTCGTAATGGGGCTCGGGGTCGGCATGAGGTGGCTCGGGGTCGGGGTGGGGCGCGGGCTCGTCATGGGGCTCGGGTTGCCTGGCCTGCTTCTGGGCGTCCTTGCGGGCGCGTTCCGCCTTCAGGTCCTCCAGGGCCTGCTCCTGCCGCTCGGCCGGCTTGTTGCCCACCGCGCGCAGGAGGTCGATCGGCTCCTCGCCGATGCGGGACTGGAGTTCCGGGGTGAGATTGAGCAGGGCCAGGCGCTGGGAGACCCAGCCCTGGGAGCGGTGCAGGCGCCTGGCGAGGGCGGTCTGGCTGCCGTGGATGGCGAGGAGGCGATGGAGGGCCCTGGCCTCGTCGAGTTCGTCGAGGTCCTGGCGGTGGATGTTGGCGACCAGGGCTGATTCGAGGAGTTCCTCGGAGGTGCTGCCCTGGTCGTCGCTGACCATCACCTTGACCGTGGCGAGTCCGGCTTCCCGGGCGGCGGCCAGGCGGCTGCTGCCGTCGATTACGACGTAATAGGTGTCGGGTTCGAGGTCGGCCTCGTGGGCAGGGTTGGCCTGAAGATAGGCGTCGCGGTTCATGACCGTGATGGCCTGCTTCTGGCCGTGGGTGGCGAGGCTGCCCGCAAGGTTGGTGAGGTCGCCGAGGGACGAACGCGGGTTGTCGGGGTTCGGGCTGATGCGGTGGGGCGGGAGTTCGGTGGGCGGGGCGATCCCGTCCGTGGGGACTCCGGTGGCAGCCGCCACGGCAGCGCGGCGGGCGCTGACGGGACGGGCCGAGGCTCCGAAGCGGCCGGCGCCCAGCTGGTCGGCCTTCTTCGTCATGAGATCTCCCGGGCGAGGGCGCGCATGCTCACGGCCTGCTGGGACTTGGGGGCGTAGGACAGGAGGGGCTGCTTCATGCGGACGGCTTCTTTTTGTTCCTTGAGGTCGCCGACGAGACCCACGACGCGTGGATCCTTTATGTCCACCCAGCCCTGCAGGGAGGAGGTGGCGATGTATCCGCGGCGGCCGTCGTAGAGGTTGACGACGATGCCGAGGTAGTCGATCTCCAGGGACAGGTCGGCCCGCAGGTCCTCGATCTGGGTGGTGAGTAGTTCGTAGGCGTCGGCGGAGCTGTCCTCGGCCTGGACGACGATGAGGGCGCCGGACTGGCCCGGCTTCTCGCTGTCGCGGCGGCGGCCGTAGTAGGCGGCGGCGTCCATGCTCAGGCCGAGGCTGGGCGGGCAGTCGACGATGATTACGTCGTAATAGGGCTCCAGCGGAGCGAGGGCCCGCTCCAGGGCGGCCTCCCGGGCGCGGACGGCGGACAGGCGTACGTCGAGGAGGAAGGCGTCGTTGCAGCCGGGCAGGAGGTGCAGCCGGCCGTCGAAGGTGTCCTCGTCGACGGCCACGATCAGATCGCGCAGGTCGCCCTTGGGGTCGCCCGCCATGTGGTTGGTGAGGCTGTCACCGTTCATCGGCAGGGGAGCGGCGCCCAGTTGGTTGGTCAGGTGGCACTGCGGGTCGAAGTCGACCAGCAGGACGCGCATGCCGAGGCCGGGCAGGTTCTCGATGTCCAGCGGGTCGTCGGCCGCCTCCAGATTGTCCGCCTGTTCGACGGCACGCAGGGCGGCGACGAGCTGCTTGGCGACGCGGACCGGGTAGAGCTTGTTGGGGTCCTCGGCCATCGCCTCGCCGGTGCCCGCGGTGATGGCGGTCTTGCCGACACCGCCCTTCTGGTTGCAGACGATGATGCGCCGGGTGACGGCGGGGCGTACGACGTCCGGGGCGGGGTTGGTGTCCAGCCAGAGCTTCACGGACTGGGCCAGGCCCTGGATGAGGGAGACGCCCCGGTCGGCGGCGGTGCGCTTGAAGTCGTCCCACTGGCCCTGCGGGAGGAAGGTGGAGAAGGAGTCGGCGCCCGAGGTGTCCACGGGCTCGCGGGCGGAAGCGAGGCCGCACCAGGCGGTGATGCCCTGTTCGACGGCGCTCTGGATGTCGAGCCCGTGTTGGGCGGCTCTGACCTTGAGGTCCTGACGGAGCCGACCCGGCAACTTGGAGACGACCTTCTCACGGTCGCTGGAGGTGGCTGGAGAACTCATGCGGCTACCTTACTAACGCGCTTGCTCAAAATCTCCTGCGACACGTTAGCTAGGGAAAGTTGGCTGGTACGGTCCGGCGATCCTGCGTCAGCCGGGCCGTGGGGGAGGGCCATTACGCCGTAATAGCCCTCGTCGGGCAGCCGGCGGCGGCGGACGCAGCGACCGAAGCGACTCAAGCGACCCGCGCCCGGAGACGGGGAGCCCTGGCTCCAGTCCTCCAGAGGCGCCGAAGAGTTGCTTGAGTCGCTGGATCGCTGCCCCGTTTCGTTGAGTCGCTGCCCTGAGTCGCTGGAAGAGCCCCTCGGCGGGCCCGCTGAGGGGGTCGAGGGCCTCAGCGACTGAACAGCTACCGAAAAACAGCGACCGAAGGTTTTCTGAGTCGCTTTGAGTCGCTGAACAAAACCGCAGGTCAAGTTGGGTTTAAGGCCCGATTAGCGACTGAAGCGACTCAAGGAGGCTATATATAACGACATTGGCGCGTGCGTGTGCGTGTGCGCGCGCTGGCGTCATACATAGGGGCCTTGAGTCGCTTCAGTCGCTGTTTGGCTTGTGCGTACCCTTTGACCTGCGGATTCGTTGAGCTACCCAGACAGCGACTGAAACTTCCTCAGTCGCTGGGTCAGATGGCTTCAGTAGCTCGTGGATCGCTGGAGACACACGACTGTTTTGCTTCGGCTCGTGTCCCCTGCGGTTCCTCTGGTTCGCTAACCTGTCTCAAACGTTGAGTCGCTTCGGTCGCTGGTGGGGGGATGCGCATGGTGCCTGAGCTGCCGGTTTCCCGCAGCGACTCAAGGCAACCGCAGCCGCGTCCCGGTCCGCAGGGGCCCGGGCGGGCCCTGGCCACCGCACAGTGGTGCGCCGGGCAGGGATGGCCGGTGCACCCGCTGGCCCCCGGCCGCAAGACGCCCGCGGGCAACTGCGAGGACTGCCGGGAGCCGGGGCACAGCTACCGGGAGTGCGCGTGCCCGGCCGCCGGGCGTTGGTGTCACGGGTTCCGGGCCGCCACCCTCGACCCGGCCCGGATCGAGCAGTGGTGGGGCGCCAACCCGGGCTTCGGCGTGGGCGTCGCGTGCGGCCCGGCCGGGCTGGTCGTCATCGACATCGATGCCCATACGACCCGACTGCCGGGCCGGGACCGGCTGCTGCCCGGCATCACCATCTCCGCCGCCGTCGACCTGACCGGGCTCGCCGACGGCTTCCACACCATCGCCGTACTGGCCGCTCTGCGCGGTGCGGACAGCCCCGCGGACGACGAGACCACCTTGCGCGTGCGTACGCCCTCGGGCGGGCTGCACGTCTGGTACCGGGCCCCGCGCGGGCAGCGCTGGCAGTGCTCCACGGGCTCGGGCGGCGGCCGTTCGCTGGCCTGGCAGGTCGATGTACGGGCGCACGGCGGCTACATCGTCGCGCCCGGCACCGTCACCGAGGCGGGCGTGTACGAGCCTGTCGACGCCGGACGCGAACCCGCCCCGCTGCCTGCCTGGCTGGCCGGTGAGCTGGAGCGCACCGGGCATCTGCCCGCCGCAGGGCTGCCCGGGCCCCGGCCGGTGCCGCCCCGCGCCCGGCAGGCCGTCCTCGAGGCCAGGGGCGCCGGCTCCGCCGCCAGACGCGCCCTGAACGCCGTACTGGCCGAGGTGACCGCCTGTGCCGCCGTACCCGAAGGAGCCGCCTTCTCGGAGAAGCTCAACCGGGCCGCCTACACCGCCGGAGGGCTCGTCGCCGCCGGGCAGTTGAGCGAGGCCGACGCCGAGCAGGTGCTCACCGAGGCCGCCGAGTACGCCCGGCCGGGGCAGGAGCGGCGCTGTGGCGCCATCATCCGCAGCGGGCTCAGTGCCGGGCGGACACGCCCCTTCACACCGGGAGGGGCCGCATGACGCCCGACGACGAGGTACCCGAGGAAGTCAGCGACGGGGACACGCTCTTCGACCCCCGGGCGATCGCCGCCCGGATCATCGCCGAACAGCAGGCCCAGCTGCCCCGGCAGGCCTCCGCGCCACGGACGGACGACGTCGTGCACGTGCCGGATCCGCACGGCGGGGACGGCAGGGCCACGGCCGACGGTCTGGTGCCCGACAGCCTCAGCGACCGCGGCAACGCGAAGCTGTTCGTGAAGCTGTACGCCAACGACTACCGGCATGTGCCGGGACTCGGCTGGTACCGCTGGGACGGCACCCGCTGGCAGATGGACGAGGACGACACCGTGCTGTGGGCCGCGGGCGACATGGCGGAGTCGTTCGCGGCCCAGGACCCGAACGGGGTGCACACGTCCGAGGTGCTGGTGCAGCACCGGCGCCGCACGCTGAGCACCAGCGGCCTCACCGCCCTGCTCGTCCAGGCCAAGTCCGCCCCCGGCATGGTCCTCAACGCGGCCCGGCTGGATGCCGACCCGTACGCGCTGTGCACGCCCGCGGGCATCGTGGACCTGCGCACCGGGCTGCTGCGCACCCCCGACCCGGAGAAGGACTTCCACTCGCGTTCCACCACCGCCGCCCCCGAGCCGGTGCCCACGCCGCTGTGGGACCGGTTCCTGACCGACACCTTCGGCGAGGAGCCCGAGGGCGCCGAGATGGTCGGCTTCCTGCAGCTGCTGCTGGGCTACTCCATCACCGGCGACGTCGGCGGTCAGGTGATGCCGTTCCTGTTCGGCTCCGGCAAGAACGGCAAGTCGGTGCTGCTGGACGTGCTGATGAAGCTCGTCGGTGACTACGCCGACGCGGCCCCGCCCGGCTTTCTGATGGCGCGCTCGTACGAGGGGCACCCGACCGACCTGGCCGAACTGCACGGGCGGCGGGTCATCGTGTGCAGCGAGGTCAAGCCGGGGGACCGGTTCGACGAGGCCCGGGTGAAGCTGCTGACCGGCGGCGACCGGATCAAGGCGCGCCGGATGCGGCAGGACTTCTTCAGCTTCCAGCCCACGCACAAGCTGTGGCTGCTGGGCAACCACCGGCCCGAAGTGGGTACCGGAGGCTTCGCGTTCTGGCGCCGGATGCGGCTCATCCCGTTCGAGCGGGTGGTCTCCGACGACCGCAAGATCGACAACCTGGCGGACATCCTCGTCACCGAGGAGGGCCCCGGCATCCTCAACTGGCTGATCCAGGGCGCCCGCCGCTATCTGAGCGGGGACAAGGACCTCACCGGGCCGGAGAGGGTGAGGATCGCCACCACGGCGTACGCGGAGACCGAGGACCACACCGGGAGATTCCTCTTCGAGTCGTGCCGAATCGGCCCCGATTTCCGTGCGGAACAGACGCAGCTCTACGCGGCTTACAAGACGTGGTGCCAGAATGAGGAAGGGGCTCCGGCGGTTTCGTCCCGCGCATTCGCGGCGCGCGTCCGCGAAGTGGTGGGGCTGGCGTCTCCGAAGGACATGATCCTGTCCAACCAGCGTAAGTACTACCCGGGCATCGGACTGGTTGCCGACGAGGAGACACCATGAGCGCCCTCATAGAAGAGGCCGAGATCGCTCACGAGGCCGAGATCGTCTGGCTTGAGGACGTCGGCAAGCTGGACTACGTACGCCAGAGTCTGGACCGGCTGCCCACGCGCCGGGGAAGACCCGCCTATCACCGCGACGGCCGGATGGTCGGCTACGCCCAGCTCAGCCCCGACGCCAAGGCGTCCCGGTCCTCCGGAACGTTCCGCCGCCGGGTGTTCTGGCTGCTGCCGCACGACCGCGACACCGTCCCCGGCGGGCTGTACGCGACCGGGGCGCCCGCCGAGGCCATCGACCCGCGCACGCTTGCCCCGGGCAGCAAGGGGCGCAAGACGGAACGTTCCGAGGGCGGGACGTGTTCCTCGCCGGACCAGGGACTGCCGCTGCCGCTGTAGGGCGAGCTATTACGGCGTAATAGCTCGCGTAATGGTGGCCCGTCGGCTGCTCCCGGAGCTATTACGCCGTAATAGAGGGTGGTTCAGGACGCGGAGCCCGCGTACTCGGTGTCGCCCGCGTAGTCGGCCAGGCTGACGCTGCCGCTGTTGGCTATGGGTATGGCCGACAGGTACTCCTCGGGCAGGTCGAAGGCGTCGACCAGGGTCGTCATGTGCGGGGCCAGGTCGTCCATGACCTCGTCCACGACGAACGGCAGTTCGCGGACCTGATCGGCGCTCAGGTGCTCCTCGGCGAGCAGATCACCGGTGTGGCCGGCGAGCTGGTCCAGCAGGAACAGCGTGCACAGCTTCTCCAGCAGGTTCCGTGCCTCGGGGTCCGTCGCCCGCTCGGCCGCCTCGAGGAAGGCGTCGGCCGCCCGCAGCGGGGCGTGCACGGCGACCATCTCCAGGGCTGCCGAGGACGACTTGTTCCAGCGGGCCACCGGGTCCTTGGAGGGGCCACGGCGCAGGGCGACCCGGGCCCGTGCCTGCCAGACGGCCTCGGCGTGTGCGAGCAGCGCGCGTAGATACCGGGGGTCGGCCAGCTCCTCCGGTGTGCCCGGCTCGGCCGCACCGGAGGCGGCCTCGTGGCCGAACAGCAGCTCCGCCGCCGCCTTGGACCAGATCAGCAGGTTGTCGCCCTCGGCGGTGATGGTCCCCTCGACGTACTCCGGGAAGCCGATCAGCGCGTTGACCGCGAACAGGCCCTGGGCGCCGCACCGTTCGCGGCACTCGACGGTGATGGAACGGGCCTGCCAGGTGATCCACCCCTTGGCGACGGCCACCAGGCGCTCCACCTCGGCGCGGTTCTCCTCGGTGTGCCGGGCCCAGGCGGAGACCGCCGAGCGGTGCAGGAAGGTCGTAGCGTACGCCGTGGCCAGCGACTTGAGCAGCCGACTGTGGTGGGTGCGGTGGCTGTTGACCGGGATCCGCTCGCCCGCCTTCGGCCCGCTCACCTCGCGGTGCTCGCCGTAGCGGACGGCGATGGCGAGGGCGGCCCGGGAGGCGCCGACGGCCGCGCCGCTCATGCACAGCTTGCCCATGGTGACCCTGCCGATGGACTGCAGGAACCGCTTGCGGCGGTTGCCCAGATTGCTGGTCAGGGTGCCGTCGTCGCCGAGCCGGCCGTGTTCGGCCTCCAGCAGGGCCTCACGGGGCAGCCGTACCCGGTCGAAGGAGGTGAGGCAGTGGTCGACGGGCGCGCCGGGCCGCAGCGGCAGCCTGCGCACCTTGATGCCGGGCCGCAGGCCCCGCTCGTCGCTCAGCGGGGTCAGGAACAGGAACACGCCCTGGTCCTCGCCGTCCACGAGGAGGCGGGCGGCGACCACGGCGGTCTTGGGGCCGCCGGTGGTACTGGTGTTGGGCATGAACTTCTGCGCGCCCGGGTGCGGTGTGTGGAGGATGAACTCCCCGGTCTCCCGGTCGAGTTCGACGGTGGTCTCCAGCGCCGTACTGTCGTTGCCGTGGTCCACCTCGGTGCACAGGAACGTGCCGATGCGGCGCAGTGAGGTGAACTCGGACAGGTCCCGGCGGGCGTCGGGCTCGTGGTCGAGCAGGCTGCCGAGGAACAGGTTGTAGTGGATGCTCGCCACCGTGCAGAGGCCCCCGCCGCCGTCCACGATCGCCGTCCACTCGTGCAGGCTCGCCAGCAGCTCCGGGTCTGCCGCGAGGCTTATGGGGTCCGCAACGTTGTCGTTCACCAGCCGCAACCAGTCGTAGGCCTGGACGGCCTGCTGGGCGGGGGAGCGGTCCGGGGTATGTCGGAACGTTTCGGTGGAGATCAGCCGGCGCCATCTGCCGTGGATCTTCTCTCGTTCGCCGCCCTGACCGAAGAGGAGCCGGGCCAGTTCCCGGGCGGGTGCCGCCTCGATGCCTCCAGGGCCGGCGCGTGTCCCCTCTTCGCTTGCGTGCGAAGTCTCCGGCCGAGGCTCCGACCCGTCGTCCCCGTGGTCGGACGCGGGACGTGTGCCGGGCTGGACTGTCAGAAGGGCCATGACCCTCTCTCTCCCCGTTGTCGCAGATCCGAAGATGTGCAGCAAGCCAGAAGATACGGACCTACCGGTTTTCTTATCAAGTAAAATCCAAGCAAAGTGCGAGCGTCAAACGATTCATCCTCAAAGGCGTTCCGAGCCGATCATGAACGGAATTCCCGATTCCAGGCGACTGACCAAAAGCCTCCAGCGAGATATTATCGTCGGTCAGGTAGGAAAATACCGGGCGTCAGGTTTGCTTCGAGTTGAATTCACGCCTCCGTCGTTAACTCATAACCACCAAAACGGGCATGTATGGACAATTGTTACGATGATAGTTGATGACGCGACGGAGGGGTGGCAGGATACAAACCTGCCGGTTTATTTTTTTCCGGACACAGGGATCAGCGCGGAGGTGTGTGGCCGTGGCACTGCAGGAACGGGCCATCAGGACGAGGCGGGCCATCCTCGTCGCAGCCGCCGCGGTCTTCGCCGAGGTGGGATACGAGGCGGCAACGATCTCCGAAATCCTCCACCGGGCCGACGTCACCAAGGGTGCCCTGTACTTCCACTTCGCCTCGAAGGAGGAGCTGGCCCAGGCGGTCCTGGCCGGCCAGCTCGCAGCGGTTCCCGCCGTGCCCCAGCAGGAGCTGATGCTCCAGCAGGGCATGGACGAGGCGTTCATGCTCGCCCACCTCCTGGCTATGGGCGACCCGGTGGTGCAGGGCAGTATCCGCCTGACGGTGGATCAGGGCGCCCCGAACGACGGCCTGGACCGGCAGGTGCCGATGAGCGGCTGGCTCCAGCATGACGTCGAACTCCTGCGCAAGGCCAAGGAGAACGGGGAGCTGCTGCCGCACATCGAGGTGACGGCCGTTGCCCGGATGATGGTCGGGGCGTTCACCGGCGTACAGGTATTGTCCAAGATCATGACGAATCATGCCGACCTGCCGGAACGGGTGTCGGACCTGTACCGGCACATGATGGCCAGCATCGCCGTCCCGGGGGTGCTCATGCAGCTCGACACGGCCCCCGACCGGGGTGCTCGGGTGTACGAGGCCGCCCTGAAGCTGCGTGCGCAGAGTGAGCACGACGAGATCGTCCCGGCCACCGAACAGGTCGGCGCCGGCGGCTGAGCCCACGCAGGACGCCAGGGGCAGAGCACGACAAATGAACAGTCGTTGGGGGGCGTGGATTCCGTACGCCCCCGGAGGGGAGGGCGGGGGACCCCTCCCCTGGGCACAGCGCAACGCAAAGTGTGCATTACCAAGACCCGGGGAGAAACGACAGTGAACACGACTTCATGCCCTTATGCCCTGAACGCGATGGGGCGTGATCTGCCGGGCGAATCCGCGATGCTGCGGGCCCAGGGTCCGGCCGTCCAGGTGGAGTTGCCGGGGGGTGTCACCGCCTGGGCCGTGGTCCGCCAGCGCTACATCGAGCAGCTGCTGACCGACTCACGGGTCTCCAGAGACGCCCGCCGGCACTGGCCCGCGTTCATCGAGGGGAAGATCACCGAGGACTGGCCGCTGTATCCGTGGGTGGCCAACGAGAACATGCTCTTCACCTATGGCGAGAGCCACGCCCGGCTGCGCCGGCTGGTCAATGGGGCGTTCACCGCGCGGCGGGCCGCGGGGATGCGCCCCCGGGTCGCCGAGATCACGGCCGAACTCGTGGACGAGCTCGCCGCCACCCCGGCAGGCACGCCGGTCGATCTGCGGGCCGCCTTCGCCGATGTGCTGCCCATGCGGGTCATCTGCGAACTGTTCGGGATCCCGCAGGGGGAGAAGACGGACGTCCTGTGCGAAGCGCTGAAGAAGGTTTTCAGCACCAGCCTCTCCGGCCAGGAGGTGGAGGCCGCGCGGATGCAGGCGTTCATGCTGCTGGCCGAGCATGTGACGGTCAGACGGGCCGAGCCCGGTGACGACCTGACCTCCTCGCTGATCGAGGCGCGCGACCAGGGCGACCGGCTGAGCGAGGAGGAGCTGTTCGGCACCCTCTTCCTCTTCGTCGCAGGCGGGCAGGACACCAGCGCGGCCCTGATCACCAACGCGGTGGGCGAGCTGCTGAGCCACCCCGAGCAGCTGGAGCACGTCCGCGCGGGCCGGGCGAGCTGGCTGGATGTGTGTGCCGAGACCATGCGGGCGCACACGCCCGTCGCCTACGCGCCGATGCGGTTCGCCGTGGAGGACATCGACCTGGACGGCGTGGCGATCCGCAAGGGTGACCCGATCATCGTCAACTTCGCCGCCAGCGGCCTGGACTCCGAGCGCTACGGCGAACACGCCGACCGCTTCGACCTCCTGCGCGAGGACCGTGAGAAGACCAGCATCGGCTTCGGGTACGGCACGCACCGCTGCATGGGCGCCCCGCTCGCCGACGTGGAGGCGACCGAAGCCTTCACCGCGCTGTTCGAGCGCTTTCCCCGGATGCGGCTGGCCTGCTCCCCGGAGGAACTGGAGCCCATGCCGACCTTCTTGATGAACACCTACCGCGAGCTGCCGGTGATCCTGACCCCGGCGGACTGACGCCGTCGGACCGACGGGACTCTGCCGCCCCGGCCCAGGGCGGCAGAGTCCCGTTGTGTTCCGGCAGGTTGAGGCGTTGTCCGGTGTGTGCGGAGGCTTGGTGGAGGAAGGCGCCCGCACGGTCGACGGGCGATCTCGATCTGATAAACATACCAAGCGTGCGGTTTGCTAATATCCCAGGTCACGTAAAGGAGGCGTGATGGCCAAGCAAGAGCGGGCGGTGCGGACGCGTCAGGCTCTGATCCGCGCTGCCGCCGAAGTGTTCGCCGACGACGGCTATGCCATGGCCTCCCTTTCCGTGATCAGCCAACGCGCCGGGGTGAGCGCCGGGGCCCTGCACTTCCACTTCGCCGGCAAGGACGACCTGGCCAAGGAGGTGGAGTCCGAGGCGGCGGACTCCATGCAGCAGCTCGCCGAGGGCTGCCGCAGCGCGGCCGGCTCCGCGCTGCAGTCGCTGGTCCGAACGGTGTTCGGCCTGCTGACCGCCGCCGCCGACGACCCGGTGGTCCGCGCCGGATTCAGGCTGAGCGGCGACCCGTCCCGTAAGAGCGACGCGGAACTGCTCCGCTGGTGGCGCGAGTTCGTGCACAAGCTGATCCTTCAGGCCCAGGACGCGGGGGAATTGGCGCAGGATGTCTCGGCCGACGACGCGACGACGACGATCGTCGCGGCCACAGTCGGGTTCGAGGTGATCGCCATGGTGGACACGGAGTGGCCCTCGGCCGAGCGCGTGGCACGGTTCTGGTCCCTCATCTTGCCGTGGCTGGCGGCGGCCCCCGACCGCGTCCTGGCCTCCGTGACGTACGGGGAGCAGCCGCACGACCGCGTGCACTGAGCCGGGCCAGTGCTCTTCCAGCGGGCCGAAAGCTCCTCTTGAGCGCCATGCCGCACGGTTGCCGAATAGAGGAGGTGGCATGGGCGATACGGACAGAAGGTTCGACGACGGGGGAGCCGGCCCGACGAGCAGCGCGCACGCTGCGATCCGGGTGGATCGGGGCCGGGCCACGCACGAGGAACTGGCCGCTGTCACCGTTGTGTTGCTCTCACTGTTGGCCGCCCAGGGCGAAGATGCGGGCACGGAGCGCACCCCCGCCGTCCCGCGGTGGCGCCCGGAGCGGGCGCGTGCCGCCTACCGCTCCCCGTACAACTGGCGGTAGAGCCGCCAGCGTCCATGGCTGATTTGTGTACGGCCCGCACCCCCATGCATGCCCCGCGCAGGCGGTTGCTCGCGCTGGGGGCGTATCGATTCTTCGGGCCGCACCACGAGGAGGGACACGCCGTGACCATGGTGAATGACATTTCCATACCCCAGGCCTCGGGGGAGGTGGGAGCTGCCCGCGTACGCGTTGCGGAACTGCACATGGTGCGCGCAGAGGCGCTGGCGGGTCCCAGCGAGAAGGCGACCGAGGCGCAGCATGCCAAGGGCAAGCTGACGGCGCGGGAGCGTATCGAGCTGCTCCTGGACCCGGGGTCTTTCCAGGAGGTCGAGCAGCTGCGCCGGCACCGGGCGTCGGGTTTCGGTCTGGAGGCGAAGAAGCCGTACACGGACGGTGTGATCACCGGCTGGGGCACGGTGGAGGGCCGTACGGTCTTCGTGTACGCGCATGA
>NZ_JBSFVU010000038.1:0-58294 GCF_053592475.1 Streptomyces sp. NPDC002671 | reverse complement strand
AACCGGCCACGCGCCGCCACCAACACACACGCATCCGCCAGCGACCACACCCCGGCCACATACGCAGCCGCAATCTCACCGATCGAATGCCCCGCCACGAAATCAGGCGTCACACCCCACGACGACGTCAGACGGTAGAGGGCCACTTCGAGAGCGAACAGACCACACTGCGTGAACACCGTCGCATCCAATGCGTCGCCGTCCTCAAAGACGACCTCACGCAACGACCTGCCGAGCAGACCGTCGAACTCGGCACACACCTCATCGAACGCCTCGGCAAAGACAGGGAAAGCCTCATACAACTCACGGCCCATACCCGCCCGCTGACTGCCCTGACCAGAGAAGAGCACCGCCAGCTTCCCAGGCGTCACCTGCCCCCGCACCACACCAGCAGCAGGCTCACCCGAAGCCACAGCGGACAGGCCGGCCCCGAAGCCCTCAAGCCCCCCGGCCAACACCACAGCCCGGTGCTCGAACACCGACCGACCCGACACCAACGACGACGCCACATCCACCGGCGCCAGCTCAGCCCGGTCGCGCACATACCCGGCAAGCCGCCCGGCCTGTCCCCGCAACGCGGCCTCCGACTTACCCGACACCACCCACGGCACCATCACCGGCGGCACGTTCTGCGAAGGTCCCTCATCCGGAACCGGAAGCGGAGATTGCTCCACAATCACATGTGCGTTCGTCCCACTGATACCGAACGACGACACGCCCGCCCGCCGAGGCCGCCCCGCCTCTGGCCACGCCACCGACTCCGTCAGCAGCTCGACAGCACCGGCCGACCAGTCCACATACGGCGACGGCTCGTCCACGTGCAGCGTCCGAGGCAGTACGCCGTGCTGCATGCCAAGCACCATCTTGATCACACCTGCCACACCGGCCGCGGCCTGGGTGTGCCCGATGTTCGACTTGATGGAGCCCAGCAGGAGCGGCTGGTCCTCCGGGCGGTCCTGACCGTACGTCGCGAGCAGCGCCTGCGCCTCGATCGGGTCACCCAGCTTCGTACCCGTACCGTGCGCCTCGACCGCGTCGACCTCGGTCGAAGACAGGCGGGCATTCGCCAGCGCGGCACGGATCACCCGCTGCTGCGACGGCCCGTTCGGCGCGGACAGCCCATTGCTGGCGCCGTCCTGGTTGACGGCCGAGCCGCGGACCACCGCCAACACCTGGTGGCCGTTGCGCCGCGCGTCCGACAGCCGCTCCAGGAGCAGCATGCCGGCACCCTCGGCCCAGCCGGTGCCGTCCGCGCCCGCCGCGAACGCCTTGCAGCGGCCGTCGGGCGCGACGCCCTGCTGGCGGCTGAACTCCACGAAGAGGCCGGGCGTCGCCATCACGGTCACACCACCGGCGAGGGCGAGCGTGCACTCGCCCTGCCGCAGCGACTGCACTGCCAGGTGCAGCGCCACCAACGACGACGAACACGCCGTGTCCACCGTCACCGCCGGACCCTCGAACCCGAACGTGTACGAGATACGGCCGGAGGCGGCGCTGACGCTGCTTCCGGTGAGGAGGTAGCCCTGAAGCCCGTCCGACGCGTCGTGCATGCGCGGCCCGTACTCCTGGGCCATCGCGCCGATGAAGACACCGGTCGCGCTCTTCGCCTGGCCGTCGGGAGCGATTCCGGCGCGCTCGAAGGCCTCCCAGGAGGTCTCCAGCAGCAGCCGCTGCTGCGGGTCCATCGCCAGCGCCTCACGCGGCGAGATATCGAAGAACGCGGGATCGAAGTCACCGGCGTCGTAAAGGAAGCCACCGTCTCGGGCGTACGTCGTACCCGGCCGACCCCGCTCCGGCGAGTACAGGGCGGACAGGTCCCAGCCGCGGTCGGACGGGAACCCGCCGATCGCGTCCCCCTCGGCGGCGATCAACTGCCACAGTTCTTCGGGTGACTGCACGCCTCCCGGGAAACGGCAGCTCATGCCCACGATCGCGATGGGTTCGTCGGGGGTGACGGCAGTCGGCACGAGGGTGCTGTCCGACTGCTCCGCAGTGATGAGGGAGGTCCTCAGATGGCGCGCGAGGACGGCGGGGGTGGGGTGGTCGAAGAGCAGGGTCGTGTGGAGCCGCAGCCCGGTCGTGGCGTTGAGACGGTTCCGGAACTCGACGGCACCCAGCGAGTCGAAACCGAGCTCCTTGAACGTCCGCCCCACGTCCACGGCGTCCGGGCCGTCGTAGCCCAGTGTCGTGGCGACCTGGGTACGGACCAGCTCCAGGAGCAGGTCGATCTGCTCGTCCTCGCCCAGTGCCTCCAGGCGCCCCCTGAGCAGGGAGGCGGCGTCTGCCCCCGGCTCCGCAGTCCGGTCGGTCTGGGGCTCAGCCACGACGTCGAGCCAGTAGCGCTGACGCTGGAAGGCGTAGGTGGGGAGATCGACCCGCTGGGCACCGGTGGCCTCGAACAGGCCAGCCCAGTCGACGGACGCACCACCGACGAACGCCTCGGCGGCGGAGGTGAGAAAACGGAGCAGTCCGCCCTCACCACGGCGCAGCGAACCAACCGCCGTAACAGGGGTGTTGACAAGGGTTTCAGCCGTCTGCTCGACGCCCATGGTCAGCACCGGGTGCGCGCTGGACTCGACGAACAGGCGGAAACCGTCGTCCAGGAGAGCGCGGACGGTGTCGGCGAAACGGACCGTCTGACGCAGGTTGCGGTACCAGTAGCCCGCGTCCAGAACAGTCGTGTCCAGCACCTCGGCGGTCACCGTGGAATAGAAGGGAACACGCGCCGCCTGCGGGACGATGCCCGCCAAGTCGCGCAGGAGGACGTCCTCGATCTCCTCCACATGCGCGCAGTGCGACGCGTAGTCCACAGCGATACGACGAGCCCGAACACCGTCCGCCTCACAGGCGGCCAGCAGCTCGTCCAGGGCATCCGCGTCACCCGAAACGACCACCACGGCAGGACCGTTGACCGCCGCCACCGACAGACGACCACCCCAAGCCGACAGCCGCTCCTCGACGTCCTCGACACCGAGCGAGACGGACACCATGCCACCACGCCCCGACAGCGCACGAATGGCCTTGCTACGCAGCGCCACAACCTTCGCCGCGTCCTCGATCGACAGCGCACCGGCCACGCACGCGGCGGCGATCTCACCCTGCGAGTGACCGATCACCGCGGCCGGCTCCACGCCGTACGAGCGCCAGACCTCAGCCAGCGAGACCATGACCGCCCACAACACGGGCTGCACGACGTCGACCTGCTCCAGCCAGGCCTCACTGTCGGTGTCCCGCAGGATGTCGGTCAGCGACCAGTCCACGAACGGCGTCAGAGCAGCAGCGCACTCACCGATCCGCTCCGCGAACACCGGCGAGGAATCCAGCAGTTCAGCCGCCATACCCAGCCACTGCGAACCCTGACCAGGGAACACGAACACCGCACGACCATCGACACCGGCCGCACTCCCCCGCACCACACCCGCAACCTCACGGCCCTCGGCAAGCGCCTCAACACCCGGCAGACCATCCAGGACCACAGCCCGGTGCTCGAACACCGACCGCCCCGTCGCCAGCGAGAACCCGACATCACCCGCCGCGACATCGCGCCGCACAACGGCGGCCAGCCGCTCCGCCTGACCCCGCAGAGCCGCCTCGGACTTGGCGGACAGCACCCACGGCACCACCGAGGGCTTCTCAGCCGAAACCGAACCCGGCTCAAAGCCCGAACGGGAACTGGACCCTGCCCCCGAACCCCGTTCCCGAACCGCGACCGGCGCCTCTTCAAGCACCACGTGGCAGTTCGTGCCGCCGACGCCGAAGGCGCTGACGCCGGCGGCGAGAGGTGCGTCCGTAGCCGGGTCGGGGGTCCAGGGCTGTGTCTCGGTCTGGACGCGCAGGTTGAGTTCGCCCAGCGGGATGTCGGGGTTGGGGGTGCGGTAGTTGAGGCTGGGGAAGAGTTCGCCGTGCTTGAGGCCGAGGGCCGTCTTGATGAAGCCGACGATGCCCGCCGCGCCCTCCAGGTGGCCGACGTTGGTCTTGGCGGAGCCGACGCGGAGCGGTGTGCCGGTCTGGCGTCGGGCGCTGCCGAGGACGGTGCCGAGGGCCGCGGCCTCGACCGGGTCGCCTGCTTTGGTGCCGGTGCCGTGGAGTTCGACGTACTGGACGCGGGCGGGAGCCACGCCGGACTGTTCGTAGGCGCGGCGCAGGACGTCTTCCTGTGCGGCCTGGTGGGGGGTGGTGAGGTGCGTGCCGCCGCCGTCGTTGTTGACGGCGCTGCCTCGGATGACGCAGTAGACGGGGTCGCCGTCGGCGAGGGCGGCAGAGAGGGGCTTGAGGACGACGGCGCCGCCGCCCTCACCGCGCACGTAGCCGTTGGCACGGGCGTCGAAGGTGTAGCTGGTTCCGTCGGGGGACAGTCCGCCGAACCTGGCGACGCTGACGCTGCTCTCTGGGGCGAGGATGAGGTTGACGCCGCCGGCGACCGCGACGGTGCTCTCGCCGCGGCGCAGGCTTTCGCAGGCGAGGTGGACGGCGACCAGGGAGGAGGCCTGGCCGGCGTCGAGGGTGAGGCTGGGACCGCGCAGTCCGAGGTGGTAGGAGACGCGGTTGGCGATGATGCTGCGGTGCAGTCCGGTGAAGCTGTGCCGGTCGATCGCGGCGAGGCCGCGCCGACGTTGCACGGTGGCGTAGTCGTCGGCGATCACGCCGATGTACACGCCGGTCGCGGTGGAGCGGAGGCGGTCCGGGACGATGCCCGCGTCCTCCAGGGCCTCCCAGGTCAGTTCGAGTACGAGGCGCTGCTGGGGGTCCATCGCGGCGGCTTCGCGGGGCGAGATGCCGAAGAAGGCCGCGTCGAAGTGGTCGATGTGGGTCTGGTCCAGGAAGCCGCCGCGCCGGGTGTTGATCGTGCCGGGGCGAGTGGCGTCCTCGTCGTAGAGGGCGTCGGCGTCCCAGCGTTCCCGTGGGACGTCGGTGATGGCGTGGGCGCCGTTGCGCAGCAGGTCCCGGAAGGCGGCGGGGTCGGGCGCGCCGGGGAGGCGGCAGGAGAGTCCGACGACGGCGATCGGAGTGTCCGCCGTGTTCGCCGGGTGCGCGGAGGCGGCCTCGGAACGCTTCATGTGGCATGACTCCCTGGGACCAGAGGTGGAGTGCGGGCGCGCCGGAACTGCGCTGCCGGCTCCGGTGGTTGTGACGATGTTCGGGCTGGGGTGGCCGGGGACGCCGCGTGACGTGCGGCACGGGTGGGTGTCCGACCGCGCGCGGCGACGCGTGGTGGCGGAGGGATGGCTGACACGTCGTGGCGCACGTCCCGGCCCGCCGGGCGGCGGGACGGGTGGCGGGTGTGAGGTGTGGGGGGCGGACGGCAGGGACTGCCGCACGTCTCGTTGTTCTTGTGCGGTCAGCCCCGTTCCCGCCGCCCGACGGGCCCCGGAAGGGGCCCGGTGCGGGGTCGGTACCGGCCTGGGTGGGTCTGTGAGGTGGGTCTAGTAGATGCCCTCGGGCGCCGAGCGGACGACCTGGAGCGGTCTTACGTTGGCGACGCCGTCGCACGGCCAGGCGTCGCCGGTGTCGTACCGGACGGCGAGGTCGCGTTCGAGGATGTTCGGCAGGAAGAGGTCGTCGTGCAGGACGGTCAGCCGGACCTGGCCCTGTTCGCCGTAGCCGACGACCTTCGACCAGTCGTCCTTGTCGACGACCGCCATGGTCACCTGCGGGTAGTTGGGCAGGTAGGGCATCAGCGCGTCGTCGTTCTCCAGGGGGAGGGCGACCGTGTTGCCGAAGGTGTTGGCATAGGTGACGGCGACGATTCCCCCGCCGAGGGCCTCGTGGAAGGCGCGGCGCATCGCCGGGGTGGCGTGGGTGCCGCTGAGCCGTACGCCGCTGAGCCGGGCGACCAGCTCGGGCCGGGCCTTGATCAGGGCCTGGAGGAGGGCCGGTGTCGTGACGAGGTAGTCGACGGGCTGGCTCTCCAGGACAGCGGACATCTGCTCGACGAGGTGGGTGGTGTACTCCTGGGCCTCCTTGAGCCTGCCGCCGCGCAGCAGTCGCTTGACCCAGCGGGGGTCGAAGTCGACGCCGTACACGCGGCCGTCGTAGAGGTCCGCCAGGTCGACGGCTCCGTGCCCGATGAGGTGGGGGCCGGTGGGGGTGGCCTGGAGCCAGCAGCGGCCGGGTTCGAAGCCCTCGCGTTCGATGACCCAGCGGCGCCAGGCGGCGCGGTGCTCGAGCATCGGCTCGGTGTAGTACACGCGGCAGGGGCTGCCAGTGGTGCCGCCGGAGTCCCAGATGCGTCCGGTCAGCGGGCGGGGTACGGCCAGGGGCACGAGGTCGGTCGGGTCGAGCGTGCGCAGTTCGCCGAGCGGCATCGGGCCGAAGGCGGCGAGGTCTTCGTACCGGGTGACGTCCTTGGGGTCGACGCCGAGTCCGGCGGCGCGCTTGAGCCAGTACGGGGCGCCCATGTCGGGGTCGAAGTGGCGGCGGACGATGCGGCGCGTCCAGGCGTCGATGTCCTGGGCGAGCCATGTGTCGATGAGGGGGGTCGTGTCCTTCATCGTGCTCACCTGGCCACTGCTTCGTCGGAGGGGACGCCGACCGCGGGCTCCACGGCGGGCAGTTCGATGCCGAAGTCGTAGACGGCGGTCATGGCTTCGAAGACGTGGTCCGGGGACTCCACGTGGACCACGGGAAAGCCCGCGTTCTGGAAGGTGCCGAAGGCGGCGGGGCCGAGGACCAGGCCGAGCTGGGTGTCGGCGTCCTCGAGGCCGGCGACCATGTGGGGCACGCTGACCGGGTCGGTCGGGTTGCGGCGGAACAGGTCGCGGATCTCCTCGCCCGTGGTGAGCGTCTTGCGCTCCATGCACGAGTGGACGGGGACGCGCGGGTTCTTGAAGGTCATGGCGTCCAGCGTGGGCTCCATGAACTCGGTGACGTGCCGCTGGAGGGGTGAGTGGAAGGCGACGCCGTGCTCCTCGGCGATGTGCAGGGCGCCGGGCTGCAGGGTCGCGCCGAAGCTTTCGAGGGCGGTCCGGTAGCCGCCCAGCAGCACCATGCGTTCGGTGCCGGTGCCCACGCGGCCGAGGTCGGCGGAGAGGTGGACGTCGGGGACGTCCGCGACGAATGCGCCGGGGTCGGTGTCGAGGGGAACACGGAGCATGGCGACGGCCTGTCGCGGGGCGCCCGAAGAAGGGGCCGGCACTTCCCGCAAACGCATCAGGAAGGTGAAGAGTTCCTGACGTTCCACTGATCCGGCGAGGCTTGCGGCGACAAGCGCGCCGAAACTGAGCCCGCATACCGCAGTAGGCGTGATTCCGTATTCTTCGGCGAGTACGTCGGCGATTCCGAGAACGGCGGCTGCTTGGCGAATGGCACCGACTCCTTGGCGGTGCTCCTGTCCGGTTTCTCTTTGTTCATGGAAGATGCGCTGAACGTCGAGACCGGTCCAGTCCGCTATTTGCGCATAGGTCCGCTGCACGCTGGGAAACAGTTCATACAGCTCCGCACCGGCTCCTGGCTGATCGTTCATGCCGCCGTCGAGGACATACGCAAGTGACACTCAGAACCCCCGTTCCAGCCCTCCCCTGGTAACGGGTGGGCAAACACCGCATAGCGGCGATCGTCGACGAGACTCCCTTGTGGGCCTCGTCACTCTTTGCGGGTCACATCTACCCGCGAGTCGCTTGGCTGTTCGGCAATTTCATCCAACCCCCGTCAGCGATCTCATGTCAAGCGAGGACTTCCTGTGAGAACGCTGACGGCAGGTCAACAGGCTGTCACCAGCGGGAGTTTATACGATCAAGATCATTTGCCGGTGCCGAGGGTCAGGCGGTGGGCGCCGAGTTGCTCCCAGACCTGGTCCAGGGCATCGACGAATCCGCGCACCTCGTCGGCGGTGTGCACGGCGCCGGGGGCGACCCGCAGGATCTCCTCGCCGACGCGCACGCTCGGGGCGTTGATCGCCTGCACGTAGATCCCGTGCCGGTCGAGCAGCAGGGCGGACATCTCCTTGCACAGGGCCTCGTCCCGTACCAGGACGGACACGATGTGCGTCTGATCCGAAATGAAGGGAATGCCCCGCTCGTTCAGCAGCCGGTGCATCAACTGTGCGTTTGACCACAGCTGTTCGCGCTCGGCGTCGGAGGAGCGCAGATGGCGCACGGCGGCCAGGGCGGCGGCGGCCACGGCGGGCGGCAGGGCGGTGGTGAAGATGAAGGAGCGGGAGAACATGCGCACCGCCTCGATCACTTCGGCCGGGCCGGCGATGTAACCGCCGGTGGTGCCGAAGCCCTTGGCGAGGGTGCCCATGATGACGGTGAAGTCGTCGGCGATGCCCTGCCGGGCGGCGATGCCGGCACCCTCGGGGCCGTACATGCCCACGGCGTGCACCTCGTCGAGGTAGGTCATCGCCCCGTAACGCTTGGCGATGTCGGCGATCTCGGGCAGCGGGGCGATGTCGCCGTTCATCGAGTACACGGACTCGGCGACGATGAGCTTGGGCACGTCCGGGTCTGCCGCCGCGAGCAGTTCTTCCAGGTGGGCGGTGTCGTTGTGGCGGAAGATCCGCTTGTCGGCGCGGCTGTGGCGCAGGCCGTCGATGATGGAGGCGTGGTTGAGCGCGTCGGAGAAGACGACGCAGCCCTCCATGCGGCCGGCGATGACGGACAGCGCGCCATCGTTGGCGGTGTAGCCCGAGGTGAACAGGAGGGCGTCGTCCTTGCCGTGGAGGGCGGCGAGTTCCTTCTCCAGCTGCACGTGGTAGTGGTTGGTGCCACCGATGTTGCGGGAACCGCCCGCGCCGGCGCCGTACTTGTCGACGGCCTCCTTCATGGCGTCGAGCACCGCGGGGTGCTGGCCCATGCCGAGGTAGTCGTTGCTGCACCAGACGTGGATGCTGTCCGCACCCTCAGGGGCGCGCAGGCTGGCCGCGGGGAACCGTCCGGCGAGCCGGCCGATCTCCAGGAACTCCCTCTTTCCCCCGTCAGAGCCTTCGATGAGGCGTGAAAAGAGGTCCAGATATTGGGTCGTCACGTTTACTCGCTTCGCTTTCGGGCTGACTGAGGCCACGTGCACGTACAGGCGACTGTGCGGATCTGAGGTGAGACCGCGCGGATACGGCCGGCTTCCGGCCACCCCGGCTGGACGCGTCACCCGTGGAATCGTGCGGGGACCAGCGGCTCGCCGTCCTCGATTTCGAGGAGGCACGGGGAAGTAACTTCTGTATACCATCCCCTTGCCGATGGCGTCCAACCTGCTTGCGCGCGACGCTTATTCGGAACATACAAACGGCAACTCGGCCCTGTTGTGGGGAAACTGACAGCAGTTCACCCGTTGTTGCCCCGCTCACGTGATCATGCAATCCTGCTCCGACCCAAAATGCGCTGCGAAGTGGAGTTTCGGTGACTTCGAACGAGAATTACGCCCGTCGAGTGCTGGAGGCACTGGCGTCCGATCCCGACCGGATCGCCCTGTGGCGGGACGGCGAGGAGTTCACCGCGGGCCAGTTCTCGCGGACGGTTCTCGCGGCGGCGGATATCCTGCGCCGACACTTTATGGAGGATGAAACTCCGATTGTGGCGATTCTGACCGTCACCAATACTCCGGCGACCGTACTTCTACGCTATGCGGCCAACCTCGCCGGAGCCACCGTGGTGCACCTGCACTCCACGAACGCGGTCGACCCCACCGATCAGCTGGCCGCCGCCGCACGGCACGAGATCCTCGCCACGACCCGCGCGACGTTCCTCGCCGTCGACAAGGAGAACGCCGACGCGGCCCGCGAGCTGTGCGCGCGGCTGCCCGAGCCTCCCCGGCTCGCCGCGCTCGACGCCCTCGGCCCCGACGTCCTGGACCTGTCGGCGGGTGCCCCGGACTCCTTCGACCTCGGTGCCGTCGAGGCCGACCCCGAACAGCCGGCCGTGGTGCTCTTCACCAGCGGTACCAGCGGCAAGCCCAAGGGCGTCACCCTGCCCTACCGCGTGCGCAGCCTCTATCTCCAGGCGGGCCTCCAGTCCCCGGAACCCGTCGTGTACCTGTCGACGCTGCCGGTGAGCCACTCCAACGGCTCCGGCGTCGACCTCGCCCTCGCCTCCGGGGGAACGGTCGTCCTGCACGACGGGTTCGAACCGGGCGAGGTACTGCGCGCGGTCGAACGGCATCGCGTCTCCGCGCTCACCCTCACCCCGCCGCAGCTGTACATGCTGGTCGACCACCCGGACCTCGCCACCACCGACCGGTCCAGCATCAGGATCATCTCCTACGGCGGCTGCCCCGCCGCCCCGGCCCGGCTGGCCGAGGCGGTCGAGGCCTTCGGGCCGGTACTCCTTCAGTTCTACGGCACCACCGAGACCAGCGGCATCAGCGTTCTGATCCCGCCGGACCACTTCGACCCCGAACTGCGCGCCACCGTCGGGCGCCTGACCGCCCAGGTACGCATCCGCGACATGGACGACCAGCGTGACCTCGCTCCCGGCGAGGTCGGCGAGGTGTGCGTGCGCACCCCCTTCACCATGCTCGGCTACTGGGGCGACCCGGAGCTGACCGCGGCGACCGTCCGCGACGGCTGGGTGTACACCGGCGACCTCGGTTCCCTCGACGAGAAGGGCTTTCTGCGTCTGCACGGCCGACTGGGCGAGGTGATGAAGACCAACGGCATCCGGGTCCACCCCACGGACGTCGAGAACGCGCTGCTGACCCATCCGGAGGTCGCCCAGGCGGCCGTGTACTGCGTGGTGGACGACGACCGCGTGGAGCACATCCACGCCGCCGTGGTGCTCCGGCCGGGCGCGAGCGCCGACGCCGGCACGCTGATCGGCCACGTCGCCGCCGAGCTGTCGCCCCAGCACGCGCCCTCCGTGGTCACCTTCCACGACACCCTGCCCCTCACCGGCGCGGGCAAGCCGGACAAGCAGGCACTGGCCGCGCTTCACACGGGTGCGGCCTGATGCTGACGGCCGCGTCCGTCCTCGCCGAGTCCGCCGAACGACGCCCCGACCACCCGGCGCTCGTCTTCGGCCCGGAGCGGTTCACCTACGCCGAGCTGTGGCAGGCCACCCGCCGGTACGCGACGGTGCTGCGGGAGCACGGTGTGCGCCCCGGTGACCGGATCGCCCTGCTGCTGCCCAACACACCGCACTTCCCGATGGTGTACTACGGCGTGCTGGCGCTCGGCGCCGTGGCGGTCCCGGTGCACGGGCTGCTGCGCGCCGAGGAGATCGTCCACGTCCTGCGCGACTCCGGGGCGAAGGCCCTGGTGTGCGCCGGGCCGATGCTGACACAGGGCGCCGAGGCCGCGGAGGCGGCCGGGGTTCCGCTGCTCACCGTCCTGGCGCGGGACGGCGGCGACAGCACCGACGGCCTCGGTGGCCCGCCGCGCCTGGACGTCCTCGCCGAGCGGGCAGAGCCCCTGGACCGGCTGGTCCCGCGCGCGCCCGACGACCTGGCCCTGGTGCTGTACACCTCGGGCACCACCGGCCGGCCCAAGGGCGCGATGATCACCCAGCTCAACCTGGTGATGAACATCAGCACCACGATGCGCTCGCCCTTCGACCTGGGCCCCGACGACGTGCTGCTCGGCTGCCTGCCGCTGTTCCACACCTTCGGTCAGACCTGCGGTATGAGCGCCTGCTTCCTGGCCGGCGGCACCCTGGTGCTCATGAGCCGCTTCGACGGCCCCGCCGCACTCGACCTGATGGTCACCGAGGGCTGCACGGTGTTCATGGGCGTCCCAACCATGTACCTCGCCCTCCTGGACGCCGCCGACGACGACGCCCGGCGCCCCGCCCTCGACCGCGCCTTCTCCGGCGGCTCGGCCCTGCCGGTCAAGGTGCTGGAGGACTTCCAGGAGGTCTACGGCTGCCCGATCTACGAGGGGTACGGCCTCACGGAGACATCGCCGGTGGTGGCGTACAACCAGAAGGCGTGGCCGCGCCGGCCCGGCACCGTGGGGCGTCCCATCTGGGGCGTGGAGGCGGAGATCGCCGCGGCCGATGTCGAGGACCGCGTCGAGCTGCTGCCGGCAGGCGAGATCGGGGAGATCGTCGTACGGGGCCACAACGTCATGGCCGGCTACCTGGGCCGGCCGGAGGCCACCGCGGCCGTGCTGGTCGACGGCTGGTTCCGCTCCGGCGACCTGGGGGTGAAGGACGCCGACGGATACCTGACCATCGTCGACCGCAAGAAGGACATGGTGCTGCGCGGCGGCTACAACGTCTATCCGCGCGAGGTCGAGGACGTGCTCATGCGCCACCCGGCCATCGCCCAGGTCGCCGTCATCGGCGTCCCGGACGACCGGTACGGCGAGGAGGTGTGCGCCGTGGTGCGGACCCGGCCGGGCGCGGTCCCGGACGCGGGCCTGGCCGCAGACATCGTGTCCTGGAGCAGGGAGCGGGTCGCCGGGCACAAGTACCCGCGCCTGGTGGAGTTCGTCGAGGGCTTCCCGCTCGGACCGAGCGGGAAGGTGCTGAAGCGGGAACTCGCGGCCCGCTTCGCCGGCCGCCGCTGACGGCGAACCGCCCGCGCCGGCCCGGCCGGCGCGGGCACCGGTCCCGGCCCGGTCAGCGGTCGGCGACGCCGGTGCGGGCACGCTCCTGGAAGCCCGTCAGGTCCTCACGCAGGGCCGCGATCACCTGCTCGCTGCGGTCGGCGAGGTAGAAGTGGCCGCCGCCGAACGTGCGGATCCGGAAGTCGGCACGGGTGTGCTCGGCCCAGCCGCGCGCCTCGTCCCCGCGCACCTGCGGGTCGGCGTCCCCGGTGTAGACATGCAGCGGGCAGTTCAGCGCCGGCCCCGGCCGGTACGCGTAGCGCTCCACCGCGGTGTAGTCGGCGCGGAGCGCAGGCAGGATCATCCGCACCACGTCCTCGTCGTCGAGCAGCGTCGAGTCGGTCCCCTGGAGCTTGCGTATCTCCTCGACGAGTCCCGCGTCGTCCCGAAGATGCACCGTGTCCCGGTGCACACTGCTGGGCGCCCGGCGCCCCGAGACGATCAGTCCCAGCAGCCGCTCGCCGAGCTCGGCCTCCATGCGCCGCGCGGTCTCGAAGGCGAGCGTGCCGCCCATGCTGTGCCCGAACAGCACCAGGGGCCGGTCGGTGTGTCCGCGCAGGGCCTCGGTGATCTCGTCCACCAGTGCGTCGACGCTGGTGAGAGCGGGCTCGGAGCGACGGTCCTGGCGCCCCGGATACTGGAGCGCCAGCACCTCGGCGCGGGGGGTCAGCCGAGCGGACAGGGGCTGGAAGTAGCTGGCCGATCCGCCCGCGTGCGGGAAGCAGACCACCGTGACGTCGCTGTCCGGCGCGGGATGGAATCGCCTGATCCAGCGTTGCCTCAGTTCGTGCAAGTCAGCCATGTGCCCCGTCCGTTCCGTTGCCTTGACGGACGCGTCCTACTGCGGACGCCCCCAGGTCCCACCCTTGCGGACCGGCGCGCGATGATCAAGGCGGTCACCGTGCGGGGAACGGCCGGGGCGGACGGCTCGGATGGCCGCTGACCTGCTCAGTCGGGTCGGAGGACCAGGTGACGGTGCGTGGCCTGCGGACCCCGGGTGAGGCCAATGCCACAATCGAAGGGGAGCGGTGGCCGTCCGCCCCGAGTAAGGGTGGCTGTGGTCGCGAACGGACCGGGGTCGTGTCAGGCGGCCCGTATGCACTTCGCTGTTCAGGGGCTGTCCGCTCCGTCGTGACCGGAGCGAGCCTCGCGGCGGCGGGCGCCCGTGCCGGGCCCCATGAAGTGGCCGTCGTCCACAGCGAGAGTTTCCGCTGCGGGCCAAGTCGGGTGATGAATCAGGTAGTCCACCCCTCGCTCGCCGTCGAAGTTGCGGTAGACAACGTAGATGGTGTGGTCGGAGCGCAGGGGCACGCTGAACACCGGCCGCTCATGGTCGGCGTAGAGCACGCGGCACAGCTCCAAGGCCGCGTCCCGGTCGGCACCGAACGCGGCTCGTTGCGCGTCCTCACCGCGCAAACAGGCACCGAGGTGCACTGGCCAGAACAAGGGGTCGCCCAGATAGGCGCTCCCCGTGACCAGAGGGCCGCCTTCATATCCTGGGATCTAGACGGCGGCGGTCGAGGAGAGGACGGAGATCCAACGGCCGGGCCAGGGGAAGGGAACGTGGATCGAACTCCTGAAGCGGTGGTCGGCGGCACCCCCTTCGCTGTCAGGCGGTACGCCTACGCGAAAGTCGGAGCGGCTGCCACCAACATGCTGCTGATCGAGCCGGTGTCGGAGGCGGCTCTGGTGGGGTCGGTGCTGGATTCCTCCGCGACCGTCGTGGCCCAGCAATCCCCCCAAGTTGCTGCCCAGTCGCCGGCCAGATCGCTGTCGGGATCGAGATCCTCGGGCCTGCCCGTGATCCCGTAGGCATCGAGAAGTTTTCGCTCTACTCCGAACGGTTCGCCCATGGCGAGTTCCGGGGACTCACTGATCCAACGCCTGAGGATCCGTCCGCGTTCGGCGATCAGCCACGCCTCCCCGTCGTTCTGCTCACTGTGGAAGAAGGGTTGAGCTTTGCCGAAGCGAGCGCTCACATCTCGGCCCAGCTCGTCTCCCGTACCTCCGTCAAGCCGAGGGCCTTCACCACCGCTGCCTGATCGACGGTTTCGACCGCGAGCCATGAAAGCCAACAGGCGCGTATGAGTGGTGCAGAACCGGAGGTCCCCATGACCTGCATCGTAGCGGGGTGGCCTGGGGCGGTCCTGGGCCGTCCGAGGCCGTTCAACACCGGCCGACGATGACCGATGACGACCCCTCAAGCGCCTATCCTCACCCTCTGACCCAGGGCAAGAAGACAGGTGCTTCCGGGGCTCCCATGAGCACGTCTCGCGTCCTCACAAGCGACGCGGCGGACGTCGAGGTCGTCATCGCGCCGTCCGAGACCTCAAACTGGAGCGCTGACGTCTTCAGGACTCGCCGCAGGCGTCACGCAGACGCTGAAGGTTTGCCTCGTGCTCATCAATCCACTCAGGCGTTGCTTCCAGTCCCAGGGCCACAGTCAACCTGTCGGGGTCGTGGACCGAGATGGAGAGCCAGCCGTTTTCGTGTGGGTGAAAGTACAGCTCCAGCCCTCGGCTTCCTTGCGGCCAGCTGGCGTCTTCACCGGCACTGAGGCGTCTCAGTGCTTCCTCCCACTCTTCGAGGTGATCAAGCCAGATACTGGTCTCCAAGCGGGCGTTCACGAAATCCGTCGTTATCAGGCACTCGGCTCGAACCTGGGCGCGTCGGGCTTCGTTGCGCTCAACCGCACGCAGGACGAGGGAGACGTCTCGTCCGTCAGACAGATGTATCAAGTCAACGGGGACCCACTCGTCCATCCCACTCCCCTTTGTCGGTCGCGTATCCAGAGCTTGCGTGCACGATACGCGCAGCGTCCGACAAGGATGACGTGGACATCGTGGGCGATCCCAGCATATGGACGGCGCCCCGTGGCTTGCCCCAGTCATTGAAACTCCGCCGCCCGGAGGGTGCGTGGATCAGCTTCTGACTACGCGGGAGGGGCGTAAGGGTTCCCGTCGGACGCCAGTGAGCCACCCCACTGCGCCCCCGACGGCGGGGCAGGAGCCCAGTCCGGGCCGCGGTGATCCAGCCACCACCTACCGATGGTGTGGAACTTCTCCTCGAAGCTGCGATCCCAGCTGAGGAACCCGGTGATCGGCGCCCGCAGGCGGGTACGGCGGCCGCACGCTTCGTAGATCACGACAGTCCGGCTTCCGAAGAGAGGCTCGATCTGGATGGCTTGGACCTTCGACCACGGGATGGTCCTGCGGCGGAGGTTGCGCACGATGGCCGCCGACGGCGTGAGAGTGACCCCGAAGGGCGGCGAGGTGATCAGTGCCACGGGCAACAGGACACCCCACATGAGCAGTGAGACAAATACAGGACCAAACGGGCCCCCGTCCAACCAGAACAAGACCTGGACGGCCATGACGACGATGGCGGGCAGCGCAGACAGCAGCCGTTGGCGGCGCGTCAACCGGTAACGGATGCTCTCCGGCGACATAGCCTCGACTTGCGATTGCTCCATCAATCCCCGCCCCTCACACAACGCAGCCAGCGCTGGCCTATCACGGCCAAGGCAGCATGGCGGATCAGGGGCGCGCTGTCCATCAGCGACCAACGGGGAGCCACCTACCTTTGAGCGGCGCTCGGTCACCGAATCAGGGCGACGACTGCTGCCTCGATGCTTTCGATGTCCGGATCACCATCATCTGAGGTATCGACTTCAACGACGGCATCGACTCCACCCGGCGGATCGAAAATCGAGCGCTTCATCTCGCCTCGCTGGAACTGAGATGAGAGCTGTCGGTCGACTGCCCCGCCTCCGGCCGCCCGGGCGCGGAGGCGCTCGCCGATGACCGATTCGCGGGCGACGACGTGAACAGCGAGCACTCGGGCGTCACATGCGAGTAGCGCATCCAGCAACTTGCGCGACAACACGGAGGACTCCACGACGAAGCTCATCCCTGACGAGGCGAGCAGCCTGGCTGCGTTGACCATCACGGCCTCAGCACGGAGGCTCAAAGGACCGCCGGCAATGTGGAAGTCCGGGTTGAACTGAACACCACCGTCCTTGGCGACGGAAGCGGAGGACAGCCCGAGACCGACCTTGATCTCGTCCCGGGTCAGGAACGGCACACCGAGGCGGCGCGCCGTTGCGCGGGCAACGGTGGTCTTTCCGGCCCCCGGGGACCCGCATACGGCGACCACCACCGGCCGTTCACACCTCAGCATCCGCCGATCCTGCCGGATCTTGACCGTGCTGTCTACGAGCCGATCGTGGTCAGCCAGGCAGCCCTCAGCGACCGCACCGCACGTAGCGTGGTGCGACGTGCGGGCCGTCTCTGAGTCGTCCGTGGCCAGCCGACGACGACCAACAACGACAGAAGCCCACGGCATCTGAACTGGTCAGAGCCGTGGGCCTCTTTTGACTCGCTGGTCAGCAAGACCGGTGATCAGTAGACCGGCTAATGAGGGCCAGCTGCAGGTCCCACGACGCTGCCCGATCGAGCAGGGACCCACCCGCTCAGTGCCGATCTACGGCCGCGGGCCAACGGGTCCCCGTTGACCACGCCCGCGGAAGGTGAGGCACCACCGACGGACACGACATGGCAGTGCGGTCAGGCGGTGGGTGCCGTGCGGGGCCAGCGGCAAGACCGTGGCCTTCGAAATCGTGCAGAAGGGTCAGATGTGCAGCTGTTCGTCGGTGGCCGAGCGACGGCCTCCGTACGAGGCGACCAATGCGTCAGCGACGGCCGCCGCGTCTGCATCGGCTACGTCCGCCGGGTACTCCGGCAGCAGGTCGTCCCAGACGGGCATCCACGACCCATACAGCTGAGCCTGCCCCTCGGGCCGGGCGAAGAACCAGATGTGCAGGTGTGCGGCTCCGTCCCCGAACCGGTAGACGTGTGCTCGGGAGATATGTGGTAGTGCCTGCACATGGCGGACGATGTGAGAGGTGAGAACCCCCAGTTCGGCGGCCATCTCGTCGGACAGATCCGTCATGTCGTAGTGGTTGAGCGAGTACAGCATCAGCACCAGCGGCACACCGACGCCCGTGACCCGGGCCAGTCGCCAGCGTTCGTTGAACCAGATGCCTTCGTCTCGAGCGCGGCACACGTCGCAGTTCGCCGGGTCCTCGCCGTGCCGTTCCGGCTCGGGAAGAACGGGTGGGCGCAGCGGCGCAACGCGAAGTCCATCAGGCTCGAACGGGCTTATGTCCCAGCTGGTCATCCGTGCCAACGGAAGCCGAAGCTCACCATCCGCGGCCGCACGTGCGTGGTCGTAGAACTCATCAGGTCGCAAGGCCATGATCGGAGACTAACGTGGCCCATCGATGCTCCGATGGCTAATGTGATCAGCTGTTGAGCGGACCTGCGCATACAGACGTCGAGCCGATCGTCCCCGAGGCGGTCGATGATCTGGCCCAGCAGATTTTGGCGATCGGGCATGTCTTCGCCACCGCGGTACCGACGGCAGTGACGGCAGTGACGGCAGTGACAGTGGACGTCAGCGGCGCTGGGCAGCCCGGCGCGGTAGCAGCAGCGAGCCGTCGGACCTGCCGGCCAGGGCTGCCCGCATTTTCTAAGCGCAGGTCATTGCCCAATGCCTCGTCACCACGGCTCCGCCGCCGCGGCTTGCTCTGACGGACATCGCCCTTCGACCGAAGGTTCTTCAGAGCGAACATGTCATGCCGTTCGCGTGCCACAACCCGCGGGGAACCACGGGGAACAGCGGGGACCGGCCACGGGTGCGGCCACGGCTCCAACACCGCCCCGCCGCAGATCAACACGTCAACTGCCGCCGGTGTGCCGACCGCCGCCTTCCGGGCCTGCGTCACGGCGTGGTCGAGCACCTGCCGGCGGTGTGCCTCCAGGTAGAAGTGGTCTCCGGGGAAGACGTGCAGTTCGCAGCGCCGTACAGGACGGTGACCGGGGCGCGCAGCGGGACGCCGGGCAGCGGCCGGTACGTCTCGATGAGCCGTTAGTCGCGGCGGATGGTGGGCAGGACGGCCGTCATCAGGGAGTCGCTGCCCAGGATGCCGCTGCTGGTGCCGCCGAGCCGGCGCAGGTCGGCCACCAGGTCGTCGTCGCTGCCGAGATGCACGGTGCCCGGCCGCGACAGCCGCGGGGCGGGACGCCCGGACACCACCAGGGCGGCAGGCGCCCGGCCGGCGGCGGTCAGCCCCCGGGCGACCTCGTACGCCACGGCGGCTCCCATGCTGTGCCCGAACAGCACCGTGGGCAGGCCTGCCCCCTCCTGTCGGTCCGCCAGGAGTTCACAGGTGATCGCGCCGGCCAGCTCCGCCATGTCCGTGGGTGCCAGTTCCTCGTACCGGTCCTCGCGGCCGGGGTACTGGATCACCGCGAACTCGACGTCCCAGGGGGCGTCCGCGCCCCACCCGCGGTAGTGGCTCGCTGCGCCGCCGGCGTGCGGGAAGCACAGCACCTGGGCTCGGGCGCACATGCGCGGCACCGGACGCCGCACTGCGGTCCCCGGCCGGGCCGGTGTCAGGGATCGGTCAGCATCTCTGCCTCACTCGCTCGGTACGGGGGCCAGGGAGACCTGCCAGAACTGGGCGTAGCGCCCGCCCTTGCTGAACAGCTCGTCGTGCGTGCCCTGTTCGACGATTCGTCCGCCCTCCAGGAAGGCGATGGTGTCCGCCTCGCGGATGGTGCGCAGCCGATGGGCGACCACGACCACCGTCCGCCCCGCCAGCAGGCCGTCGAGGCCGTCCTGGACGGCTCGTTCGTTCTCCGGGTCGAGACCGGAGGTCGCCTCGTCCAGCAGGACGACGGAGGCGTCCTTGAGCAACGCCCGTGCGATGGAGACGCGTTGACGCTCACCTCCGGAGAGCACGGCGCCGCCCTCACCCACCCTGGTCGACCAGCCGTCCGGGAGCCGTGCCACGACCTCGTCCAGACGGGCGGCCATCGCGGCGGCACGGACCTCGGCATCGTCGGCACCGGGGCGCCCGAGACGCACGTTCTCCTCGATGGTGCCGTCGAAGAGGTAGACGTCCTGGAAGACGATGGAGACACGGCTCATCAGCTGTTCGGTGCCGATGTCGCGCACATCCACGCCGCCGAACCGCACGGCGCCCGCGTCCACCTCGTGGAACCGCGCGAGGAGTTGCAGCAGGGTGCTCTTGCCCGCACCCGAGGGACCGACCACCGCGAGACGCTTCCCCTCGGGCACGGTCAGGGAGACTCCGTCGAGCACCGTGCGGCCTCCTCGGCGGAACACCACCGAGTCGAAGGCGAGGTCGCTGCCGTGCGGCTCGACCGGTTTCCCGGGCTCCGGCAGGGGTGGTTCGCGGAGCACGGCGTAGAGCCGCTCCAACTCGACGCGCGAGGCCCGCATCTGGCCACTGAGGTCGGAGAGCGACAGCAGCGGTTCCACGCAGCGAGCGGCCAGCACCAGCAGCGCGAGCACCTCGGCCGGCTGGATCCGTCCGCCCAGGGCGAGCCAGGTGCCGAGCACCAGCAGCGCGGTGAACACCGCCTGCACGGTGAAGGACAGTCCCAGGACGCCGGGCAGCGCCGACAGCGCGGAGCGTCGTACCGCGCGTCGCTGTCCGTCCAGCGCGTCGTCCAGCAGCCGGAACCGTTCGGTGGTCCGGCCGCCCACGCGCAGCACCGGCTGTGCGCGGACGTACTCGATGATGCGTCCGGCCGCCTCGTCGTCCCGTCGGGCGCGCTCCGCGTCCTGGGCCGCCGTGGCCCGGCCGGTCCAGATCAGCGTCGCCGCGACGACGGGTTTGGCCACCAGCGCGGCCACGCCCAGCCGCCAGTCGTAGCAGAGCATCACGATGACCACGGTGAGCGGTGTCATGCAGGCGGCGATGAGCGGCTGGAGGCGGTGGGCCGGGACCGCCATCACCTGCAGCACGCTGCGGCTGGCGAGGACCGTCACGTCTCCCACGCGGCGCGGGGTGAACCAGCCGAGGGGCAGCCGGGCCAGATGGTCACCGAGCCGGTGATGCAGCCCGCGGGAGAGCGTGGCCCCGGCGCGGAAGCCGGAGACGTCCGCGCAGTAGCGCAGTACGGCGCAGACGGCTGCCGCGGCGGCGAAGGAGCCCAGCCACGGCCAGACCTCGTGCGGCTGGCTGCCGAAGAGGGCCTTGAGTATCGGGACCAGCAGCGCGTACGAGAGGCCCTCTGCCACCGCGGTCACGGTCATCAGGGAGAGCGTGCGGCGCAGCGGGCGGGCGTGCTCGTCACCGAGGACGCGCAACAACAGGGAGATCACCAGGACTCGCCTCCTTTCATGGCTGCTCCTCGGTCCTGCGGCTCGTTGTCGGGCCAGGCCTGCTGGGCCTCCCACATGGCCGCGAACTTCCCATCCTTCGCAAGGAGTTCGGCGGGTGTTCCCTGCTCCGACACGGCGCCGTTCTCCAGAACGACGACGGTGTCGGCCTCGGCGATGGTCTCCAGGCGGTGGGCGATGACCAGCTGGGTGCGGTTCTCCCTGAGCGTGTCCAGGGCGCGCCGCACGTCGTACTCGGTACGGGGGTCGGCGAACGCGGTGGCCTCGTCGAGCACCAGCACCGGGGCGTCGGTGAGCAGGGCCCGGGCGATGGAGATCCGCTGGGCCTCTCCACCGGACAGTCCCGCGTCCTCGCCGATCACGGAGTCGTAGCCGCGGGGCAGTTCGAGGATCCGGTCGTGGATGCGGGCGAGTCGGGCCACGCGAACGACCTCGTCACGGTCGGCGTGCGGAACCGCGAGGGCGATGTTGTCGGCCACGCTGGCGCGCAGCAGCCGGACGTCCTGCAGGACGAACGAGACCAGGCGGTACAGGTCCTGTGACGCGATCTCGCGCAGGTCGACATCGCCGAGCAGCACGCTTCCGTGCGTCGGGTCGAAGAACCGCGGCAGCAGCTGGGCCAGGGTGGACTTTCCGCTCCCGGAGGGACCCACCAGGGCCGTCATGGTGCCCGGTTCAAGGATGAGGTCGATGCCGCGCAGCACCTCGCGTCCGGGCTCGTAGGAGAAGCTGACGTGGCGGAGCTCCACCCGGTGACCGCGCGGCGCCACCGGACTGCTCGGCTCGGGCAACGGTGCCACGTTCAGCAGGGCCTGGATCCGGCCGGCCGCCCGCTGGGCCGCCTGCACGTCGTCCAGACCGTGTCCGAGCGCGGCGACCGGGGCGGTCAGGCCGAGCCCCAGCAGCAGGAAGGGCAGCAGGTCTGCGGGCTGCATGGTGCCGGTGGTGATCAGTGCCGCGCCGCCGGTGAGGATGACGACCAGGACGAACGGTGCAGACAGCACCAGGGAGGCCAGGGCGCCGAGGGCCGCCACCCCGCGCACCCAGCCCAGGAAGTAGTCGGCAAAGTCGTCGGCTGCCTTGATGAAGGTGCGGTGCGCGCGACCGGCTCCGCCGAAGGCCTTCACCACGGAGATTCCCTCGACGAACTCGACGGCGGAGCCGGCGATCCGGCCCATGGCCGCGTCCAGGGCGAGCTGGTCACGGCGGCGGCTCTCCGACATCAGCAGGAGGTTCAGCCACAGGCCGAGCAGCACCGGGACCAGGGCGACCAGGCTGAGCCGCCAGTCGATGAAGAACAGGTAGACCAGGGAGACCAGGGGCACGACGACCGCTGAGGTGATCTCCCCTGGGGTGTGTGCGGTCAGCGGGTGCAGGGCGCCCACGTCGTTCTGGACGACCTGGCCGAGCTCGCCGGAGCTGCGCCGCACGTACCATCCGAGCGGCACCCGGCCGAGGTGCTCGGCGAGCGTCCGCCGTACGGACAGCTGCAGTTCGCCGTCGATGAGGTGCCCGATCCCGGAGGACAGGGCGCCGAACAGGACGCGGACGAGCAGTCCGATCGCGCCGACGGTGACGACCGTCCACACGTGGCCCTTGTCCACCGGGCCGGGCAGCAGCAGTGCGCGACCCAGCTCCACCACGGCGATCAGCGGGGCGAGTCCCCCGAGGGCACTGATGACCTGGAGCACGAGGACGGCGGCCAGGCCCAGCCGGTGGGGTCGCAGCAGCCCGCTGAGCCCCTGTCCGGTGGGTTCCGCTTCGGTGGTCATCGCCCCACCTCCGTCGCGGGGGTGCCGACCCGGCCGGGCGCCTGGGCCGGCGCGGTCTCGCGGGCGCGCCCGGGCAGCACGACGGCCGCCACGAGCGCGGCGACGGCCAGGATCGCTCCGGCCAGGCCGAGGCCCAGCCCGAATCCGCTGGTCATGGCTTCCTTGGTGGTGTGGCCTGCCCTGAGGGCACCAACCGTGTGCTGGACCTGGACGGTCACGAGTACGGCCAGGCCGAGCGCGCCGCCGATCTGCCGGGCGCTGTTGAGCAGCGCGGAGGCCATGCCCGCCTCGTGGGGCGGCAGCCCCTGGGTGGCGGCACCGGTCGGCGGTACGAAGCACACGCCGATGCCGAAGCCGGCGACCAGGGACGGTCCGAGGATGTCGGCCAGGAAGCTGCCCGAGGGGCTGATCAGACCGAACCAGCCGAAGCCGGCGGCCGCCACCAGACCGCCCGGCACGAGCAGCGCCTTGGCGCCGAGCGTCCCGAGCAGCCGGGTGGAGACGGCGCTGCCGGCGATCATGCCGGCGCAGAAGGGCAGGAACGCCGCACCGGTGGCGACCGGTTTCAGTCCGAGCACCTGCTGGAGGTAGAGGGAGACGAAGTAGAAGCCCGCGAACTGTCCCGCGCACACCAGCAGCAGGAAGAGGTTGGCGCCGCCGATGCCGCGCCGGGCCAGGAGCCCGAACCGGACCAGCGGGTCGGTCGTCCGGGACCGCGTCTCGACCAGGATGAAGGCGAGAAGCAGTGCGGCCGCCGCCGCGAGCGTGCCGATGGTCGTTCCCGAGCCCCAGGCGTACTCGTTGGTGCGGACGACACCGAGGACGAGCAGTCCGATGCCTCCGGTGCCGAGGACGCCGCCGAGGACGTCGAGCCGGCGCGTCCCCGCGACAACGCCCGCGGGTACGTGGCGCATCGCCAGCCAGGCGACGGCCAGGGCCAGCGGCACATTGACGAACATGACCCAGCGCCAGCCGCCGTATTCGGTGAGCAGCCCGCCGGCGAGCACGCCCACCGCACCGCCGACGGCCGACACGGCGGCGTACACGCCCAACGCCCTGGTGCGTTCCTTGCCTTCCCGCTGGGTGGTGGTGAGCACCGCGAGCGCGGCGGGCGCCATCGCTGCCGCGCCCAGACCCTGCACCACCCGCGCGACGATCATCTCGGCGGGGTTCTGGGCCAGCGTCCCGCCGAGCGACGCCGCGGCGAACACCACGGCGCCGAGCACCAGCAGCCGGCGCTGTCCGTAGACGTCGGCCGCCCGGCCACCCAGCAGCAGCAGACCGCCGAACACCAGCGAGTACGCGTTGATGACCCACGAGAGCTGTTCCGGGTCGAATCCCAGGCCGCTGCGGATGGCGGGGAGCGCCACGTTCACGATCGACATCACCATCGTGACCGTGAACTGCGCCAAGGCCACCGCGAGGAGCACTCGCCCCCGGTTCGGACCTTTCTCGATCACTGCTCCTCCATGCTTGTCGCACGCATTATTTGTACGCGTACGATAACTGTACTCGGGGCGGAACCCCCTTTCACCCCACGATGGGGAGCAGGTCGGCCGCCGTCACCGGAGACCCGGGCCGGGGACCGGCCTCCTGCGGATATCCGAGAGCTCCGGTGAGCTCCTGCCAGGCGTGAGCCACCGTCAGATGCCGCTGTGGGCCGCGCAATGAATCGCCGCCCTCGGCGATCCGCGCCGCCAGCTCGTCCAGGGCGTGCAGCACACCGTCCGGCCACACCTCCTCCAGCACCGCCTTCCACGAGGGCGCCTCGGCGGGCACCAGCAGGGCGGGCAGCGCGGTCCCGTCCGCCGCGGTGAGCAGCATGTCGAGCAGAGCGGGAACGCTGTTCCAGACGGTCACCCCGTGCCGGACGCACAGGGCCAGCCATCGGTTCGCGTCCCGCCGGTCGGACTCGTCCACCAGCACCAGGGCGCCGCCCTCGGCCAGCAGTCCGAAGACGTCCCACACCGAGAGATCGAAGTCCAGGGCGGAGACGGCCAGCACCCGGTCGCCGGCACCGATGTCGAACCGCTCGTCGATGTCCTCGACGGTGTTGACCGCGGCCCGGTGGCTCACCTCGACGCCCTTGGGCGTGCCGGTGGAGCCGGAGGTGAAGATGACGTACGCCGTGTCCTCCGGGCCGGCGGGCACGGGGGCGGCGAGCGGCTCATCGGCCAGCGCCTCGGTGAGGGCGAGCACCTCGGTGTCCTGGCCCGGCGACTGCGGGGCTCCGGTGCCGTCCAGGACGATCCGGGCCCCGCTGAGCTCCAGGATGCGGTCGCGGCGCGCGGCCGGCTGGTCGACGCCGACGGGCACGTAGGCGGCGCCCGCGGCGAGGACGCCGAAGACCGCGGCGATCTGGTCCGGTCCCTTGGGCGCCGTGACCACCACGGACGTGCCGCGTCCGACGCCCCGCCGGACAAGGGCCCCGGCGATGCGCAGGGCCCGCTCGGCCAGTTCGCCGTGGGTGAGCCGCCCGCTCTCCTGCCACAGCAGTGCGGGATCGGCCGCCCGCTCCCGGGCGTGCTCGAAGAAGGCCGTGTGCAGCAGGCGTCCGCTGTGTCCGCGGGTCGCGGAGTTCACCTCGTCGCGGCGGCGGCACTGGGCGACGGGCAGGGCGAGGTCCGCGTCGGTGCGTTCGTCGTCGGCGGCGAGGTCGTGCAGCAGCGTCGTGTACGCGGTCATCATGGCGGCCGGCATCCCCACGGGGAACAGGTCGTCCACCGTGTCCCAGGCGAGCAGCAGGCCCCCGTCCCGGGCGGCTAGACCTGGTGGTCGAGCCAGACCTGCGGGGTCTGGGAGAGCATCCAGGACAACTCCCCGAAACGCGCGGCGAAGGCGTCCGGGACCAGGGGGGCGTCGAGGTTGCAGGCGAAGACGACGGCTGTGCTGCGCGGCGCGTCCCCGTCGGCGCGGACGAAGTCGCGCAGCACGTCCACGCCGGTGTAGGCGGCATGCGCCACGTCCTCGTGCAGCTGCTGCTGCACGGCCCTGGCGCGTTCGGCGAAGTCGTCCCCGCGGGTCAGGTCGACCTCCAGCAGCACGAGGCTGGTGAAGTCCGCGACGATGCGCCCGATGTGCGGATGCGCCTCCAGATCCCGGTCGAACAGGGGCAGGTTGAGCAGGAACCGGTCCTCGCCGCTCCAGCGGGCGAGGACTTCGGAGAAGACCGTGGCCAGCAGCACGGCGGGCGTGACGCCGGCCCGGGCGGCCCGCCGCCGCAGGGCGTGCGCCTCGCCGGGTGCCAGTTCGTGGGTGCGCCGTACGAAGCGGGTGACCGGGAGGTCGGCGGGCTCGACGGCCAGTGGCAGCCGGGGACCGCCGGGCAGCTCCGGCAGCCGGCGCTGCCAGTACGCGCGCGCCGTCTCCCGCTCCCTGTGCCGGGTCCCGGCCCGTTCGGCCAGGTACTGCTGGAAGGTGTAGGTCGGCGCGGGCACCGCCGCGGGGTCTTCGTACAGCGCGGCCAGGTCGGCGAGGAGCAGCCGGATGCTGTGCACATCGGCGACGAGCAGGTCGACGTTGAGGTGCAGCCGGTCGGCTCCGGGCAGCCGACTCAGCTGGAGGTCCAGCACCTCGCCGGCGCGCACATCCAGCCGGCGGTGCGAGAGCCGCCCGCGCAACTCCTCCACTGCCAGGGAGGCGGTCTGGGCGGGCAGGCCGGTGAAGTCGTGCACGGTCAGGCCGGGCCAGGGCGACCGGGGCAGCACACGCTGTGTCGCGTCGGCCTCGAACCTGGCCCGCAGCATGGGGTGCAGATCCAGCAGGGCGCGTACGGCGCTCTCCAGGCGGCCAGTGTCGACCTCATGGGCGTCGATCTCCAGGTAGGCATGGCATCCGACCCCGCCCAGGGGCTGGTCGTCGCCGCGCCCGATCCAGTACGCCTGTTGCACCGCGGTGAGCGCGAAGGGTTCCCTGGCGTCGATGGAAACGCCAGGGACGGGTCTGCCGGCCGCTCCGTCCGATGCGGGTATGGGTCCGGCCGCGCTCGTCAGCAGCTCGAACCACGCCGCGAGACGGGGATCCGCGGACAGACGTCTGAAGTCGACCCGGGCGCCGGCGCGGTTGAGCCGGTTGGTGAGAACCATCAGCTGCATGGAGTGCAGGCCGAGTTCGAAGAGGTTGACGTCGTCGTGCTCGGGGCGCAGTTCCATGTCCAGCAGCCGGGAGACCTCCTGTCGCAGGGTCTCCGGTTCCCATGCGGGAGCTGCACGGCCACGGCCTTGGGCGCACAATCTCCTGTGACATCCGTTAACTCCGGTTCGTCGGCCTGGTGCGAGCGGCTCTGCGCACCCTGGCCTGGGTATGGGCCGGCTCAGGAGCGATCGGAAGCCCGACCCAGACTCACACCTGCGACTGGCCAGAATCTGGATGCTTTCTGGGATCCGCGCCAAAGTGGACGCCCCTCGACATGCGGAACCGCCCGCGCAGGGGGAGCGCGAGCGGTTCCACGAAGGTGAGGTGGCCGGGAGCCTCAGACCCGGCCCAGCGGGACGTGCGGCTCCTGCGGGAGCTCCACCTCGATCGCGTCGCCGGGGCGCACCACACCGCCCACCTGTACGACGCTCATGATTCCGGCCTTGTGCACGACGGTGCCGTCCTCGTCCCGGCCGACGACCTGTTTCAGCAGCCCGTCCTGGAAGTCGTCGATCTGCCGGCAGGGAGTACGCAGGCCGGTCACCTCCAGCACCGCGGCAGCGCCGATGCGCAGGAGCGTGCCGACGGGCAGGCCGAGCAGGTGGATGCCGCGCGTGGTGATGTTCTCCCCGAGTCCGCCGGGCGCCACCGGGAATCCCGCGGCACCGAGCTCGGCGAATACCTCCTCGGGCATGAGGTGGACCTGGCGCAGGTTCGGCTGCGTGGGGTCCTGCTCCACCCGCACCCGGTGCTTGACCGTCACACCGGAATGAGCGTCACCCTCCACGCCCAGCCCGGCCAGCAGGGTGATGCTGTCCCGGTTCGGCTTGCTGAACGCGTGCTCGCGGTCGCTGCTGACCGCCGTCACCGTGCCGATCACGCGCCGGAACCCCCCGCCCGGGTAATCATGGAATTACCTCACATTGATCGGTCACTGACCTGAATTACATTACCGACATTCGATGTCGCAGCCTAGGTGAATTACTCATCAGCGAGTATGAATAATTCACGGATTAATTCCGGACGGGCGGCCCGGAATCAGCTGGCGGCCGTCTCGCTGGGAGCCGGCGCGGGCACACTCGCCGGTGCCGGTGCTGGTGCGTCGGACCGCCGCAGGACGGTGAGAGCGATGAGGACGGCGGCGACCAGCAGAGCGGCGCTGAGGTTCAGGCCGACGGCGTACCCGTCGTTGAGGGCCTGGGGTGTGAGGGAGTGGCCGGTGCGGTGTTCGGCCGCGGTGCCGAGGGCAGCGAGTCCGAGCGAGGCGCCGATCTGGCGCGAGCTGTTGAGCAGGCCGGAGGCGGTGCCGGTCTCGTGGGGCGCGACGCCGGCGGTGGCGGTGGAGACGACCGGTCCGAGGCAGAGGCCGAAGCCGACGCTCGCGGCCATCGAAGGCCCCCGGACATCGGCGAGGAAGCCGCCGTCGGGGCTGATCAGGCCGAACCAGGCGAACCCGAGCGCGGTGAGCAGGCCGCCGCAGACCATGAGAGTGCGGGGAGCGACCCGGTAGCCGAGCTTGATGGCGAGCACGGAGCCGACGACCACACCGAGGGCGAACGGCAGGAACATGAGCCCGGTCATGGCCGCGCCCTTGCCGAGGACCCGCTGGAGGTAGAGGGACATGAAATAGAAGGCCGAGGCCATGACGGCGCCGACCAGCAGGTTGTAGCTGCTGACGCCGGCCACCGCGCGGTTGGCGAACAGGCCGAGCCGGACCAGCGGTTCGCGCGCGGTGGTCCGCTCGACCCGGATGAAGGCGGCGAGCAGCAGAACGGAGACCGCCAGGGTCGTCAGGGTGACCGCCGTGGTCCATCCGTGCTGATCGGTGCCGACGACACCGAAGACCAGCAGGCACAGGCCTCCCGTGGCCAGGACGGCTCCGAGCATATCGGGGCGTCCGCCGCGTTGCGTCGGCTGGCTGTCGACGATGCCGCGCCAGGCCAGAGCCAGCGCGACCAGGGCCATCGGCACGTTCACGAACATCACCCAGCGCCAGCCGGCGTACTGGGTGAGCAGGCCGCCGGCCAGGACGCCGAGGGCGCCTCCGGCGGCGTTCATCGCGCTCCAGACGCCAAAGGCACGCACGCGAGCCTTGCCCGTGGGGAACGTCGCGGTCAGCAGCGCCAGTGCGGCCGGGGCGAGGGCGGCCGCCCCGATGCCCTGGGCGGCCCGGGCGCCGATCAGCTGGCCGGGCTCCTGGGCGAAGCCGCCGGCGAGGGAGGCGAGTCCGAACAGGCCGAGTCCGAACAGCAGGACCCGTTTGCGGCCGGGGCGAGGGCGGCCGCCTTGCCGCCCAGCAGCAACAGTCCGCCGAAGGTCAGGGCGTAGGCCCGGACCGTCCGCACCGCTCGCGCCGCAAGGCCGCACCGGCCGTCCGCCGGTGACCTCACGCACGCAGATCCTGACGGCGGCCCGTCGGCTCATCGACCGGGACGGCTGGGAGAAGCTGACCATCCGCCGACTGGCCTCCGAGCTCGGCATCGGGGCGACGACCCTGTACCACCACATCCAGAACAAGGAGGACCTCCTGGTCCTCCTGCTCAACCACTACATCGACCAGCTCGAACGCCCCGAGCTGCCCGACGACCCGCGGGAGCGCATCGTCACGGCCGCCACCGCGATGCACGACGCCCTCGCGGTCTGGCCGTGGGCCGCCGAGATCCTGACCGTCGACGGGTTCGTCGGCCTCCTCGACGAGTCCGCGCCGTGGATGGTGGAAGCCATCGTGACGCGTCCCAGGCGCCGTGCCTTGCCGCCATCGGTGACGACTGGACCGCACCGGCCGCACGAGACACCTACCTCCAGGGACTCCAGGCGTTCGTCGACGGGCTGCTCGCACAAGCGGCGTCCCCCCACCCGGCGAGACGATCGGCCAACCCCCGCTGACTTCATGGGCGTTCGGCTCGTTCCATGGCCGTGCGCCCAGTCGGACACCCGCGCACCACCTGGACGCAGTCGCCAGCGCCAAGGCGTACTCGTCCCACGCCAAGCGCACATATCCGAGCGATTGGAACATCAGGGCGGTCACTATGGATCCGGACCAGCTGGCCGAGTTCATCGACACGGTGGCCGGGCAGCTGGAAGAGCTTCACGCGCTGCACCCCCCGCGAAGGCGGTCAGGTCCTGCTTCGCTTCCAGGAGCATGGCCCTGACTTTGGGGAACTGCCGTCCGCGCATATCGGCGACGGTGTCGAGCTGGGTGCGGACGGCGTCGGCGGTGGGCTGGGCGAAGACCGTGGCGATGACCACGGCTTGCGAGACGATCTGGTGGTTCACCCGGGCCTTGCAGTAGGTGGCGTCCGGATAGATGCAGGGGAAGCTGGTGTGGTCCAGGGGCCGGGTGCGGAACACGCTCAGTTCCACGTCGAGATCACCGCAGATCCGGGACTCCATGATGACCGCGTAGAGAGCCTGGTCGATGCGGCGTCGGCGTTCCAGCAGCGACGGGAAGAACGACCCTGTGCGTACCTTGGGGATCGCTGGGTCCAGGTCCCCGGCCTGGGTGGTCAGTACCTTCGCCCGGTGCCCGTTGCGCATCGTCGTGCGTGTCTCGGTGTGCACCTCTAGATGGCCCGCAGTTCCATCTGCGCGCCCCAGGCCTCCATGGTGAAGCGGTTCTCGTCGACCTGGTCGTCCAGGTCCCACGGACCGTCATGGCCGCAGGTGACGAGCCGCTTCCCCTCGTCCCGCATCTTGTAGCCAGTGTTGAGGCAGTCCACGACGTTGCGGCCGGGTCATCGGGCGGTGCGCCCGACGCCTCCCAGTCGTCGGCCCAGCCGATGATGTGGCCTCCGACGGATGCGGCGGCGGTGAGCACGTCCTCGCGCTGCCGCTCCGGGGACGACGTGGCGAGCTCCATCCGCGACAGCCGTCGCACGCCGAGCAGGCACTTCCCGCATCCGTCGTAGGGGCGTTCGATCGTGTTCAGGCCATGAAGCTCAGCTCACGATGGGCCGGCTGCTGCCGGCGCCTGACCGCCCCGCGTTCCGCACCGCTTTGCGCTCGTCGAGCTCCATCGCCCCCGGGGCGCGCATCATTAAAGGGAAGGGAGACCATCGACGAGGAGTGGCGATGAAGTTGTCGTTCCTTGAACCCCTCTACACGGAGCCGGGCCCGTTCGCCTCCGTGTACCTGGACACCTCCCGAAACGTCGAGCATCCCGAGCGGGCGATCGCGCTGCGCTGGCGGCGGCTGCGCGAGAGTCTGTCCCGTCAGGGCTCGGACCGGGCGCTGCTGAACGTACTGGAGGAGGTGGTCGGCGCCGACACAGAGGTGCCGGGGGTGCACGGTCAGGTCATCTTCGCCGCCCACGGCGCGCTCGTCCTGGATGGGGAGCTTCCCAGGCCGCCCGAGCACGACTCCGCGCGCTACAGCACCCTGCCGGACGCGATGCCCCTGGTCACCCAGCACCTTCCGGAGATCCCCTACATGGCCGTAGTCGTCCGCTACGGCGGCCTTCCGACCGCCGAGACCCACGGCTGGGTAACTCTGGAGGCGGAGACCGGCACCTGGCCCACGTCCACCGTCACCCCGGGTGAGCGGCTGCACCGCAGAGTCGCGGTGGCGACCTGGCACCACGCCTCCCTCCGGCTCGGTCACCGGCTGGACGAACGGGCGCGGCGCGCCCATGCCGACGCCGTCGTGGTGGGCGGGGACGAGTGGGCGTGCAACGTACTGATCCGCCGCCTGCCGCACACCCTGCGTGACAAGGTCGTACGCGTGGGCGGCCGGACCCCCACCGACACCGGACGCGCCCTGCTGGAGCCGCAGCTCGACGGCGTGTTCCGCGGCCGCATGGCCGCGCACGACCGGGAACTCGTGGACACCTTCATCGGCCGGCGTGCCCTGGACGGACCCATGACGGAAGGGCTGGCCGCCACCGTCGCCGCCCTCCAACGTGGCCAGGTCGCGGCACTGCTGCTGAACCGACCGCCAGAGTCTTCGCTGCGGCTCTGGGCGGGCTCCCAGCCCACTCAGCTCGCCCTGACCGAGGCGGAGCTGATGTCCTTCGGCGTGCGGGCCCCGCGCGAGGAACGCGCCGACGAGGCCCTCGTCCGGGCCCTCGTCGGCACCCGTGCCGAGCTGGTCGTCGTACCGGAGAGCGAGCTGAGGCTGTACGAGGGCGTGGGCGCCCTGCTGCGGTACACCGACCCGGGGACCCCGTCCTGACGCCGACGCGCGGCGCCTCCCGGATCACGGCCCCTTGCGCCCGACCGCCCCGAATCGCGCCGCGGGCGGGACATGCCGACACTGGGCGGGAGCGGGAGCGCGGCGCATGAGCGGCGGATGGGGCACATGGACAGGAGCAGGAGCGGCGTGGAGGAGACGGACGGCGCCGGCCACCTCGGCCGCGTACGGGATCCGCGTGTGCTCGGCGGGCGGCTCAAACGCGCTGAGTGCGGATGAGGTCGCGGTACCACGCGAAAGACGCCTTCGGGGCGCGGACCTGGGTGTCGTGGTCGACGTGGACGAGACCGAAGCGCTGGTGGAAGCCCTCGGCCCGTCGAACAGGGTGTCATTGTAGCCAGGCCACCAGCACGATGGACCAACTAACCTATTAGTCTGCCTTGTTGGCGATCCATGGCGCCCGTGCGCCATCGGCTGTCCGACCCTGTCTGGCAGGTCGTGGGGCTCCTGATCTTGCCGGACACCCTTTCCTTCCATGGCACCCCGACTACGCTTGCCCCGGTCACGACCAAGATCGGACGAGGGGGTACCACCCATGCCGTACGAGATCGGCGCGAAGGTGAAGCTGACCAGGGATGTGCAGGTCACCGCAGACGGCACGGCGGCCAGGATCGGCTTCCCCGGTCCGCTGTTCCTGGCCGGCGGCTTGGCGGGCATCGTCACGGACACGGGCTTGGCAAAGGAAGCCGGCGGCGCGTCCCAGGACATGCTCGCGAACTTCGACCAGCAGATCCGCGACGTCCGACTCGAGGGCTTCGCGGCCGGCCTGGTCGAGGACCTCCGTCAGCGGGTCATCGGGCCGGGAGCGTTCGACGCCGGAGTCGGCGCTCAGATCAGGTACAGGGTGCGCTTCGAGAACGGGTTCGTTCTCGGCGGTCTCGAAGAAGGCTGGCTGACCGGAGCCTGAGCATCTGCCAGCGTGCCGCCACCGGCCGGTGACGGCGTCGTGCTCTCCGTAGCTGGTTGTCACCGATCTCGGCGAGACCCGACTCGAATTCGCACGGCGAGCGCGGTGTGTCCGCGGTGGTGATCGCAGGTGTGGGCCGCGGGAGGCGCGTGCGGACAGGGGGCAGGCGCGCGAAATGGCGGGGGCGGCCGGCGGGGAAGCCGCACCGGCCAGGGTTCCCGGGTCCGGCCTCCTCACTCCGGGTAGCTGATCGAGCCCAGCGGCGGGCAGGGGACGAGCGCGGTTCCGGCGCCGGGGCGTTCGACGAAGGCCCGGGCCTCGGCGGCCTGCCGGCGCCGGGTTTCCAGCTCGTCGGCGTGCCAGGCGTCGCGCATGGCACGGGGGTAGTCCCACGAGTCGTCGATGAGGCTGAGGCTGGTGTTGCCGGAGCTGCGCTGGAACTTCGCCTTCACGGCGGCCTGTTGGAGCGCGGTCTGGGCCGCGGCGAGATCGATGCGGGTGATCAGGACGCCGAGGGTGTTCGGTTCGCGGGTCGGCATGGGGGCCTGCGGGAGCAGCGATACCCCGGTGTCGAGGCGGCCGATGTTGTCGACGCTCGCGTCCTGGGCCTCCCTCACCGTGATCTGCATCTCCCGGTGCAGCCAGAAGAACTCGTCGAGGTCGGCCTGGGTGATACGCATCCGCTCGTACAGCGCCCGGAAGCGGGGGTCTCGGTGCAGCGGGAGCATGGGGGCCATGTGGAGCACCACGCAGTCGTTGAAGCCCCCTGACACCGCGGCCTCCAGGTGGAGGATGGCCGGTTCCGCCTGCCCCTGCGCCCACGCCAGTCCAGCGAGGCTCGCGTGACCCGAAGCGGCGATCCACGCACCGTCGGGGCCGAGCGCCGTGGCACGCGCGACAACGTCGTGGAGGCCCCTGGTACCCGCCACGGCGGGTCCCTTGGTCAGGAGCTCCACCAGCACTTCGTGAAGACGGGTGGCCAGTGAGCTGACGGTGTCGACCATGGATCTCCTCGGGCCTCGGTGGTGAAGAGCTGTAGGGGCGTCGAGTCTGTGGCAACCCCCTTGGAGATGACGGGCGGACGGGGTGAGCGGTTCCTTCTCATTGCCGGCCGTGATCACGAGTGACGTCGGCTTCTGGGCCTGCTCGACCGCCAGGTGGCTCTTGGTGGTCAGCCCACCTGGGAAACGTCCGAGCCCGTGGTCGTCGGGTTCGGTGAGAACACCGCCGGGTGGCTCGACCTGCAGATCCACATTTACGCGCGCCGGCGGCGTGCTGGTGGGCACCGCAGACAGTCGAGTCCACGCTCACGTCCCAGCCGATCAGCCCCCTTCGCGTCGGCCTGGACCTGCAGTTCCTCCAGGATCCGCTCCCACGGCCCATACCGCTCGGGGACGTCCCGCCACGGCACGCTGGTCCGGGTCCGCCACCGCATCGCGTCGATCAGCTGCCGACGGGCCCACGTGCGCGGCCTCCCCGGCTTCTCCCCCGCACCAGCCCACTCTGCGGCCTCGGCTCGGATGAAAGGGCCGGACGGACCTGATGGGGGTGGCCGTTTGGCGCGGCCGGAGTCTCCACCTACTGTCGTGCCACGTCGGAGGCTGGCGACCATGCCGGTTCCAGTCAGGACTGCCAATCTGCCGCGCCTCGTCCGGGTAGACCGTCCGCCTACCTCCCGTGCCGGGACCGGTGGGTGGCGATCAGCTCGCGGTACCACGTGTAGGAGGCCTTGGGGGTGCGGACCTGGGTGTCGAAGTCGACGTGCACCAGGCCGAATCTCTGATTGAAGCCTTCGGCCCATTCGAAGTTGTCCATCAGGGTCCAGGTGAAGTAGCCGCGCACGTCCACGCCCTGGGCTACGGCGGCGTCGACGGCTTGGAGGTGGGTGTCCAAGTAGTCGATGCGGTCGAGGTCGAGGACGGTGCCGTCCGCGTTGACGACGTCCTCGACCGAGCAGCCGTTCTCCGTGATGTAAACCGGCGGGAGTGCCGGGTATCGCTCCTTGAGGCCGACGAGCAGTTCCCGTACGCCGTCGGGGACGACGGGCCAGTCGAAGGCGGTGCGGCGGTAGCCCTCGATGGGGGCCTCTTCGAACGGCAGCCCCTCGGACGCCGGCGCCTGGATCCGGGTCGGGTTGTAGTAGTTGATGCCGAGCGCGTCCAGGGGGGCCGAGATCAGTTCGAGATCGCCGTCCCGGACGGAGCCGCCGAGGGTGGCGTCCGCGCCGAAGGCCGACAGGTCGGGGTAGGTGCCCGTGAGCACCGGGTCGTTGAACAGGCGGTTGTGCAGGTTGTCATAGGCTCGCGCGGCGGTGCGGTCGGCGGGAGCGTCCGAGGCGGGCCAGACCGGGGTGCAGTTGTTGGCGATCATCACCTGGAGGCCGCGTGCCCGCAGCTCCCTCAGCGCCAGGCCATGGCCGAGCAGCTGATGGTGGGCGACCGGCAGGCAGTCCAGGAACAGGGTGCGGCCCGGCGCGTGGGTGCCGAGGCCGTAGCCCCAGACCATGTGGATGAACGGCTCGTTGAGGGTGATCCACTTCTGGACGCGGTCGCCCAGCCTGTCGGCCACGATGGCGGCGTAATCGGCGAAGCGGTGTGCGGTCTCACGGTTCAGCCAGCCGCCGCTGTCCTCGAGGCTCTGTGGGAGGTCCCAGTGGAACAGGGTCGGGACAGGTTCGATGCCGCGTACGAGCAGACCGTCGACCAGCCGGTCATAGAAGTCCAGGCCCCGGAGGTTGACCTCACCCTTGCCGGTCGGCTGGATCCGGGGCCAGGCGATGGAGAAGCGGTAGCCGGTGAGGCCCGCCTCGGCCAGCAGCGCGAGGTCCTCCTCGTACCGGTGGTAGTGGTCGCAGGCCACGTCACCGGTGTGCCCGTCGCGGATCGTGCCGGGGCGGGCTGTGAAGGTGTCCCATACCGACGGTCCGCGACCGTCCTCCTTGGTGGCGCCCTCGATCTGGTACGACGCCGTCGAGGCACCCCAGATGAAGTCCGCGGGCAGATGGTCCAGTGTCACGCGCACCCCCTAAAACATGAGTAGTGCTCATGTTAGTCGGCCCGATGGGATGATGGAAGCGTGAATCAAGACCGCACCGCGGGGACGCTGCGCCGGCTGCCGGTCCAGAAGCGCAGCGCCGAACGCTTCGAACGACTGCTGGACGCCTGCGCCGAACTCCTGGACGAGGTCGGCTATGCCGCGCTGACCACCAAAGAGGTGGCACGCAGAGCCGAGGTGCCCATCGGCACCCTCTACCAGTTCTTCTCCGACAGGGAGGGGCTGATCGGCGCGCTCGCCGCCCGCAATCTGGAGTCCTTCCTGGAGCGGGTCTCGGACCGGCTGGAGCGCGAGGCGCCCGACGGCATCCCGGGCATCGTGGATGTGACCGTCGACGAGTTCGTCGCCATGCGCCGGACGATCACCGGTTTCGGCGTGGTCGACTTCGGCGCGGCGGGACAGGACCACATCCTGGAGCCGGCCCTGGACAACAACACCGCGGTCGCCGGACGGCTGCGCTCACTGACCGCCTCCCTGACCGGTGTCCAGGACAACGCCGAACTCGAGATCGCTGTGCGGGTGGCCCTGGAGTGCGCGGACAGCGTGCTGAAACTGGCCTTCCGCACCGATCCGCAGGGCGACCCCCAGCTGATCGCCGAGTGCAAGCGAGTCCTCAACGGCTACCTGAACGACCGGCTCCGGTGACTGGCAACCAGTTTGTGGTCCAGCGCCCGGCTGAGCTCTAACGGACGCTCTTGACCTTCCAGACAATGCCGCGCCCAGCGCGGACATGGCCCCGGGCTGCCCTGCCTCGCTGAAGGGCCGGTTCATGTCCCATTTGAGGAAGACCACGTCCAACTCGGTGATGGTCCTGACCAGCCATTCAACCGCCCATTCCCGGACGTCGCGGCGGGCGAAGTTCAGCACGTGCTGGTTGCGACGCTGCGTGCGGGTACGGCCCTTCTGGCAGAGGATCCAGTCAGGGTGGCCACGGAAGAGCTCGCTGTCGGGGTTGACCGCCTCCGGCTCGACCCACAGGCCGAAGCCCATGCCCAGCGCGCGGAGGTGGTCGGCGAGCGGGCCCAGGCCGTTCGGGAAGCGGTCGGGGTTGGGCCACCAGTCGCCGAGACCGGCCATGTCGCTGGTGCGGGCGCCGAACCAGGCGTCGTCCACGACGAAGACCTCGACGCCGAGACCTGCGGCCAGGTCGGCCAGCTCGGTCTGCTGCTTCTCGCTGATGTCGAACTCGGTCGCCTCCCACGAGTTGAAGATCAGCGGGCGTTCGGCCGGACGGGCGGGCAGCACCTCACGTTCGACGTAGGCGTGCCAGCGGCGGCTGGTGCCGCCGAAGCCGTCGGGGGCATACAGCCCGGTGAAGACAGGGGTTTCCAGACGCTCGCCAGCGCCCAGCTTCCAGACGAGTCCCTCGTGTCCGAACCCGCCCGTCCAGGAGGCGCGACCGTAGGGGGCGCGGCGCGGGGTGATCCGGCGGCTGCCGCTCCAGGCCAGGGCCGCGCTCCAGACCTCGCCGTGCTCCTCGGCCGCGTCATGCGCGTCGAGCATCAGCCAGGGTCCGGCGTGCTCTCCCGTGATGCCGAGACGGCTGGTGAACACGGTCTCCCCGACGGGCACCCGGTCGCGCTGGAGTTGGAACTCCCGGCCCCATTCCCCCACCACGTGACCGACCCGGTAGTCGTCGCGGGCGGGCAGCGTCCAGGCGGCGGAGTCGAACCGCAGAACGTCCACCGGCTCGTCCGCGGTTGGGACGGCCCAGCGCTCGATCTGGTCATGGCCGTCCCGGAGCCGGTAGTGCAGGTCGAGACCGAGGGAGCGGACACGGTCGGTGAAGGAGAGCGTGAGCAGGTCACCCTCGACCGTGTGCGAGCCGAACCCCACTCGAAGCCGCGGACACCGTCGTCGAACCGGACGGTCAGCGACGGCGCCCCGAAGCGCAGGCCGCCCTCGACCACGTACTCCTCACCCCCGGGGTCGTCGCCGCCGGGGTCCTCGGTGGGCAGGTCGGTCGCGATCACGACGGCCTGCTCCAGGGTCAGCGGCCGACCCCACGCGAATCCTCAAATGTGAGTGGGGGGGTCATGTTCTGCTCATGCGTCAGGCACGCGAGCCCGCAATGCCAAGTCCCTGACGAGGGCTATCGAAGATCGCTCCACCGGGGCCCTCGTGCCCGAGGAGACGCGGGCGGCGAAGGCGCCGGAAAGTCGGCCGGGGCCGGCCGGGTCAGGAGAGCCGATCCGGCAGGCCCGGGCCCTGGACACCGCCTCACCGGTGCCTCAGTCGGCGTAGACGCCGACCTCGCGAAGTGAGTAGCCCCACTGGGTGCCGCGCTCCAGCCCCTTGATCCGTACGTAGCGCGCCTGAGTTCCGGCGAATCGTGCCGTGTCCAGGCCGCCGTCACCGGAGGCTGTGGACCACACCGTCTTCCAGTTCGTGCCGTCTTCCGACAGCTCGACGCGGTACGACTTCGCGTAGGCCGTCTCCCAGTCGAGGGTGACGCGCCCGACCGGCCTCGCGGATCCGAGATCGATCCGCAGCCATTGGTCGTCGTTCCACTCGCTGGCCCAGCGGGTGCCCGTGTCACCGTCCACCGCCTTGCCGGGCGCGAAGCTGACGAACGGGTTCCACCACTCCGACGAGGACGCCGTGGCGGCTGCGCCCGAGGCAAGGTTCTCCCCGGCCTTGTGCCTCTCGGTGTTGCCCCAAGTGCGAAGGTAGGACTCGGCGCCGGAGAAGAGGTCGTCCACGACCCGCTGGCCGCCGACGATCCGGATGTCCTCGATCCAGTCCGGGACCATGCCGTAGTGCGCGGCGCCGTCGGTGTTGAAGTCCCATGTGCGGTCGCCGGTGGTCTGCTTGTCGATCACCGAGCCGCCGTCCGTGCTGCGGAAGGGATACTTCACCGGGTTCGGGGTGTCCCCGCCCCGTGGGCCCGGCCAGCCTCCGACACCGTTCATGTCGGTGCCGTAGCCGTAGCCGACCTTGTACTTCTCGCGCAGCGCCTCCGTGCGTCTGGCCTCCGCGCTGAACGCCTCGGAGCCGCTCATGTACTGGGCGGCGAACCCGCCGAGCTTGTAGAGCCGTTCGGTCCAGCCCAGGTCCATCCAGCTGTGGGAGGAGATGACGCCCGGGTACGACTCGGACTCGAGGATGTCGAAGGCCTGATCCGCGGCCTTGACGCTCATATGGTCGATCTCCAGCATCATGTGGCGTTTCATCATGCCGCGCACCGCGTACGCACCCAGGTCGGTCAGCCCGCGCGTGTTGCACTGCGCGCCCGAGGCGTACGAGGGGACGGCCACGCCCTTCGGGAGCTGCTTCTGCGCCTGCGGTGCCACCGCGTTGCCGATGGGGTTGTCGTGCTGCGGGCCGCGGCAGGTCTCCGTCTTCCAGAAGGTGCCGGTCGACAGGAACTGGCCCACGTTGATGGCCGTACCGAGGGCGCCGGAGTCGAAGCGCACCCCGCACAGAGCGTTGTCGAACTTGTGACACAGGAACATGCTGCGCACGCCCAGCTTGTACAGCTCGTCCAGGCCCCGGTCGATGTCCTCCTTGCTGCACTGCGCGATGTCCAGGATCTGCTTGCAGCCGAACGGCTCCGAGGTCTCGACGCCCAGAACGACGGCCAACTTGCCCTGCTCGATGACCTCTCGGGCCTGCGCGCTGTCCGTCACGATCCGGAACCAGCCCTTGCCCGGACCGCCGTACATCTTGTCGATGAAGGCCTGCATGTCGTACGTCTTCTTCGCCTCGAGACGAATGGCGGTCATCTCGTCGCAGCTGCGGTCCTTGAAGAAGTAGACCGAGCAGATCACGCCGTTGGTGACCAGGTCGTTGACCAGCACCCGCTGGCCGCCGCGCCATGCCCGCTCGATCCAGGCGTAGTAGTTCTGCTGGTGGGTCAGCGAGTCGTGGGCGGGCCAGTCCTTGAACGTGGGCCAGCCGACCGGGTCGTGCCGGCCGTCGCCGCCCTTGGTGATGAAGTCGAAGATGGCGAGCGAGCCGTCGGGGTAGTGCTCGGGGCAGTCCTTGAGCGCGTCGGCGACGCCCTGCTCCGAGAACGGCTTGCCGCAGATCAGCCGGCCGCCGAAGCCCTCGTTGGACATGATGTGGTCATGGGCGTCGACGAAGCCCCTGACGCGCCCCTGGGCGTCGGTGCCCTTGAAGGGCTCACCAGTGACGTTGATCTGCGAGTCGGGCGCGGGCCGCGCGGACGGATCCCACCAGTTGGACTCCGCCGCGGAGCTGGGCATCGGACCGAGCACCAAGGCCATCACGGCGAGGAGCAGTGACGCCACCGTGAGGGATCTGAGTCTGCGGTGCTGAGGTTGAACCATGGTCATCGCATGGATCCTTAAATGTGAGCGGGGCTCATGTTCCGCTATACGTTAGAGACGCGAGCTCGCAACGCCAACCCCCTGACGGGGGCTATCGAAGATCGCTCCACAGGGGGCCCTCATGCCCGAGAAGGCGCGGGCGGCGAACGCGCCGGAAAGGTAGCCGGGGCGCCCCGCCAGGCCAGGGTGATCAGCCTTCGGGCGAGGGAGCGAGCTTCGGGCGTGAGGCCGTCGAGGATCTCCCGCGCGTCAGGGGTGTTGAGCCGGGCGGCAAGATCTTGGACGAGATCGCCACCGAGAACCACCCGCTCGTCGACCGCATCCTGAACGCGGGCGGCACCGTCCATGCCCGCACCACTGCCCCCGAGTTCTCCATCGCGACGTACACCAACACCCGCCTGTGGGGCGTCACCCTCAACCCGTGGAACACCAAGTTCACTCCGGGCGGTTCGTCCGACGGCGCCGATGCCGCACTCGCCGGTACGACCCTGCTGGCATGCGCTCGATCGCGCCGTAGCCGAACGGAGTTCCGGGGAGATCGGATGCCGACTGAGCGACGTACGCGCGTCAGTCAACTGCTGGCCGAAGCCCCGAGGGAGGTTGTCAGTTGAGCACGGTCGATCACCTGGTCAACGAGATCAAAAACCTTCTGGAGACGGGGGCGGTGTCATACGACTCCGCTTCGAAGCCGTCCGACGTCTACGAAGGCTTCATCTTCTCCCTGATCGTCGCCGCTGCGAGTCGGCACGGCGCCACTGTCACCTACGAAGACGTCTACGGAGCAAAGACCAGCAGTCTTGTCTTCCGAACGGGGCCTGGTCATTTGTACAGCCAGCCCTTCACCCACGCCGTGATCGAGTTCGACGGTGCTCCCGCCCTTGAGGTCCATCTCGGCGTGTACGTGACCGGTGCGTCGGGCGTCCTGCACGAGTGCGACGTGCTGGTGCTGCCGGCGGAGGAAGCCCCCCTGAGCCGGGCGCAGGGCATCGCACCACGGGGCAGTCAGTGCGTCCTCATCGTCGAGTGCAAGTACTACGTCTCCAACCTCGGCATCGGTCTCGCGCGGAACTTCGAGGGGCTGCGCGCAGACATTCGCACCCAGAACGAGCTCTTCGTCTCCAACACCAGGTCATCGAGCATCGTGCGGTACCTCGATACCCGAAAGAGAGGCTTCGAGCCGGACGTGGTGCCCAACTCACCGCAGGCAGCGGCAGGCTATCTCCAAGCCGAGATCAGGAAGACTTTCAAGAGCTACCTGAGCAAGCACGTACCCTCAACGGTGATCTGAGCCCGTCGGTCGAGCGTTGCACCAAGGATTCCACGCGAGCCGATACGGCGGGACGGGCGACCCCAGCGGCCGTTGGCCGATGTCCGGCTGGGAGCCAACTGGAAGCCAACCCGCTCCCCAGGCCCCTTCAAGACCACCCGAGACCACCTCACCCCAACGCCCTGACCAGGTAAAACAGCAGAACAGTCGGTGTGGCTCTTGGCCGAACCTCATTCGGGACGAAGAGGTCGTGGGTTCAAATCCCGCCACCCCGACGCCGTAGTACCAGGTTAGGGGCCTGATCCGCTTAGCGGGTCAGGCCCCTAAGTGGTTTGTGGGGTTGCTTTGGGAGCCGACTTCGGAATCCGGTTCCCAGACGACCGCCCTGCAAGATCAGGCGCTGGTCGGCACGCGCCTCCGGCAGTCGGCTGATCTCCACCGTCGGCCTCAGCAGACGGCGGAACAGCGTATTCGTGACCACTGCCGGTCCAGCGCCCCACGACTCGCCACAGTTCGTAGTGGAGGAGCCACTCCGAGGCCCACGGCAGGATGGTGTCTGAAAGCAGCATGTCCTCCTTTCACTCCCATGGCAGGTGCAGGCACAGGTCACCGTCGGGATAGACGTGCGACAAGGCCGTGGCACGCGAATGCAGAGCCAGAGGCGGGTCGATGACTCTCACGCGCGGTCGGTGTCTGTGCTGGTAGGTGATCCGTAGCGTGTAGTACCTGCTGGCAGGGGTGGGTTCCAAGAGGACCGTGCAGACGAGCTCACCACCACGCACGGGCCCCCGAGCCTCAGGAAGGACAGCCGTTGCTAGCCCTTCGAGCGCCTGCCCTTATCCCTTTCCGCCTGATGCGAGGGGACGGAACGCCGTGACGACGGCTTCCCAGTCGGATGCGACCGGGTCTTCCTGGGGGAGAGAGCGCCCCAGGTCTTCGGCCGCGTGCAGCACGGCGGAGGCGAGCTCTGGAGCGGTTGTCCGGGCGACTGCGCCGTTCTTGCCGGCGACCGACAGACCGCCCTTGTTCCGTCGCACCACAAGCTTGAACGAGGTGTCGGCACCGATGTAGCTGAGCACGCGGGCATTGCCCCGGAGAAAGTCGCCCAGGCTGTCCAGCAGCTGGACCACCGAAAGGTAGATCATCATCCCCTGATCGGGGACGTGCCCGGCCGAGTCGGCCGTACCGAGGTCCCCGGTGACGGTCATGTCTCCCAGATCGAACCCGCTGGCGTCGCCCTGGCCGGGTCGTACGGTGAACTCCACAGTGATCACGGTGTGTAGCTCTTTCCTACCGGGAAGAAGGTGATGATGCGGTTTCCGTCCCCGGAATCGACGATGAGTCGGTACCGGGCCGACATGCCGTTGACGGTCATTCTCTTTTCAAATGTCTGGATTCGGCGTGAGGGATCCGATACACGCTGACCTCGCTGGATCATTGTCCTCGCAGCCTTCTCCACCTGCTCACGGGTGGTCGACGGAGGCATGAGATCACCGTGGCCGCCTTGGGCGGTTCCCGCGATATGACGCTCGTCGATGTGCTGCCAGCCCTCCTTGGGGTTTCCGTTCTCCAGCCGCGGAGTGGTGCGGCAGAGCGCGAGACCACGAGGGTCCGTCCAGGTGAGCGGGTGAGGGCCGTACCAGTACGGGTGCGGGCCGGCTTCCAGACCGAGCGGATCCGGGGAGAGGTACGCCGCGGTCTCCGGGTCGAAGTAGCGCTGCACGTTCTGGTGCAGGCCGGATTCGGCGTCGGCATACTGGCCGGGAAATCGCAGGGGGCAGTCCACGGACTCGGGAGACGGCCGCGATCGCGGGGCTCGGTCGGGCGAAGTGCCGCTGGGCCACGTGGCCGAAGGCGACGGGGCTGATCGCTGCAATACCCAGGCCGAGCAATGCGTAGCCGAGCAGTCGGGCTCCTCCTCCCGTCGCCGTCTCCGCGTCGCTCAAGCACCCGGTCGGTTACGAAACCCGGCATTTCGCTGCGTCTGCACATGTCGAGGGCTGTGACAACTGTGGCTGGCAGGGCCGTGGGCTCCCGAGCGCCTGCTCTGCCCGCGAAAGTGAGGAAGCAGGATATCCGCTGCGGGCAGCGTCGAGACCAAATGTGCCCAGATGGACGGTGGCCACCACAACCGGGTTTGGGGTAGGCCCACCGACAGCACCATGATGGGGCCGTTCGAGTGGCCCCGGTGCGGTGGGAGCAGCAGATGCGGCAAGACGGGAAGACGGCCCCGTCCGATCTCCAGCTGAAGATCGTGCTGCACGGCACGAAACCACCCCTGTGGCGGCGCCTGGTACTGCCGTCCGACACCTCGCTCGGGACGTTGCACGACGCCATCCAGGTCGCCTTCGGATGGCATGGTGGCCATCTACACCTCTTCACCGACGAGTTCGGCCAGGGGTACGGCGATGCGGCCCGACTCACCGACATCGATCTCGGCTTCGGCCACGGGGTCGGCGACGAGGACGCCACCGCGCTCGGCGACGTGCTGGCCGCGGAGGGAGCACGGCTGCGCTACGTCTACGACTTCGGCGAGGACTGGGAGCACGGGATCACGCTGGAGAAGACTCTGCCGTGTCCGGCCGGCGCGGAGCGGACGGTGCGCTGCGCCGGCGGACGTCGCGCCGATGTCCCGGCCGAGGACATCGGCGGCGTGTGGGGGCTGGCCGAGGTGCTGAAGTTCCTCGATGCCCCGGACGGGGCCGGGGATGGCCCGTACGGTGAGCTTGTCGCCGAGCTGCGGGTGGCCGGTTACGATCCGGCGGCCTTCGACCGGGACGGGATCACCGCGCGGCTGGCCCGGTTGACGCCGGACACGGTGTCCGGCACGGCGAAGCCGCCGACCGGCGATCGGGGCGGGCGCGGCGGTGTCCGTCGGCTGACCGCCGAGGACGTGGCGTTGTGCACCTGCGGGCAGTGCCGGGCGGGCGATCCGGTCGAGGCCGGAGTCGACGGACCGGACGAGGATGTGCCTGTGCTGCGCCCGGTGGCCCTGGCTCCGCAGGAGGACCTAATCGCTGCCGTGCGGGGTGTCCCGCTCTTCGACGCGGCGCTGCGGCTCTCCGCCTGGTGCCGTGAGGGACGGCAGGTCACCGCCGGCCGGGTACTGCGGCCCGCGCTCGCCCGTGAGGCCGTCGAGGGACTCCAGCTGTGGAAGCTGGCCGACGACGACTCGCCGTATGCCGATGCCGTCGCGCGGGCTCGCGCGCTGAAATCGCTGCGCAGCGCCAAGGACGTGGCCGTTCTCGATGATCCGTGGTGGCTCGCCGTGGACGGCGGGCTGATCACGATCAGCGGGGGTCGCGCGCGGGGCGGCGAGACAACTGACTTCGCCGACGAGAGCCTTCTGGAGTTCTGGGCCACCACGATGGGCGATCTGCTGGAAGAGATCGGTGAGACGGGGGTGCTGGACGGGTGGCACGGTGAGCTGAGCGAGCTGACGGGCGAGATCGCCGACTCACTGGTCGGGTTGCTGTACGACGCTCCGGACGACACCTGGGTGGATGTCGACGACCTGCGTGCGAAGGCCCGCGAGGTGGGCCCGAACGGGCTGGAGTTCGAACTCTTCCAGGCGCTGTTCGCGGTGTCCTTCCGGGAGCTCGGGGACGGGCTCGCCCTGTTGGGCGCGGTGGAGTACGAGCCCGGTGACGGCGACACTTCGCCGGAGTTGGCTCTGCGTACGCTCCTGAACGCCATGGGCGGGCAGGAGTTGGGCGGCGGTTCGGAAACCTCGTCGGCGGCGCCTGACCGGTCACGGGACGACAGGCGTGGGGACCGCATGCGGCTCACCCCGCTCGGCCGCTATGGGCTCCGTGCCTACCTGATGGAGTGCGGTGTGCCCGTGCCGCTGCTCGGTGAGTACGCCGAAGCGGACGCTGCCGCTCTGCTCCAAGGGCTCCTGGGCTACTCCGCCGAGGAGATGCGCCGGGAGGTCGAAGGGTGGCTGAAACACCGCTCTGCGGCTGATGCCGCGGTGGGGCTGCTCGACGCCTGCGCGGGAGACGGCCCCGAGGCCGCGGCGAAGCGCGCCGTAGCCCAACTGGTGCTGGCCGACCTCGACGACCCCCGCGCACTGCGCGTACTGCGCAAGGCTGCGGACTCCGGCATCGAGGGGTGCCGCCAGGTGGCCACCGCGACCCTGGGCGCACGCCCTGGGTCGGAAGCCCATGTGGCCCCGGCACAGGCGGAGGAGGCCGGGCTGTGGCTGCTCATCGACGGACTGTCGATCCTCGCCGGTGCTCAGGAGAGCGAGGAGCTGACCCAGGGCTTCCTGGAGAACTGGAACACGGCGCCGGAGACGCTCGAACATCGGGTGGACGACCTGTGGCGAGTGGAGCACGCAGCCACCGCCCAAGTACTCACCGAACTGGGTGAGGGCCTGCGCGACATCGACAAACGGCTGGCCAAACGCATGCGTACCGCAGCGAACAAGGCCCACTCCCGTCAGTGACAGCAGGGGCGGAACCTGCTGGTGGACGAAGGCGCGGTGAAGACCGCCTAGACGACGGTGAGGCGAAAGAGAGTGGCACGAGTCCTCGTACGGGAGCAGAGCACAGGCACGAGGAGCGTGCCACCGTTGGCCGCACCGGAGTCGGCCGCCTGGGGGCGGAGTCTGCTCGACGGCGGCTGGGCGGCGGTGTTCCTCCCCGGCGAGCCTGCCCGCCTCGGCCGGTTGCTGCTCTGGCAGCCCGCCGGGGCAACCGCCGTCGAAGGCATGGCACCCGTGGGCGTCGAGGCCGAGACGGCGGAACTGGTGCTCCCGCACGGCCGCTCGGTCAGACGGCGCAGAGTGGAGGGTTACGCGCTGCCCGTCGCCCTCGCCGTTGCCGCGCTGTCCGGGGCACAGCCGACGCATCCGTCCGCTGCCGCCTGGCAGGCCGCCGCCCGCTTCGCGCTGCGGCTACTTGCCGACGGCCGCCTCCACCCGGCTCTCACCCCCGCCGGCTACGACACCTGGCAGGCGGGCCCCTTCACCTCCGCCCAGCGGCAGACGCTGGACACCCTCGCTGCCGCCTTCCCGCCCCACGCCCACTGCCTGCCCGAGCCCGGTCCCGCACCACTCAGGATCGCGGAACCGGCCGCGCTGGTACGTCACTTCTGCGACGCGGTCGCCGACGAACTGGTCCGCACCCCGGCCGCTCCGCTTGCCATGGGAGCCCTGCCGTACGCCTGGCGCGAGCCGCGTGCCGTGCCCGCCCTGCGCGAGTGGGCCGAGGAGACCGCCGCCGCGTTCACCGCCGACGCCAGGGTCTCGCTGCGGGTCGACGTACCCGAGGGGAGGCGTCGGCAGTTCCGGGCCGTCCTGCAGTTGCACACAGCGACGGATCCCGCGCTCGTCGTGGAGGCCGCACAGTTGTGGAGCGAACCGGCCGAAGTGGAGCGGCTACTCGGCCCGCGCGCCGAGACCGAGACGCTGCTCACACTGCGCCGCGGCGCCCGCGTCTGGCCACCGCTCGACCGGCTACTGAAGGACGCGGCTCCGGACCAGCTGCGGCTGACCGACGACGAGGCCCTCGACCTGCTGGGCGACGCCACCGACACACTGCGCGGGGCCGGTATCGACGTGCACTGGCCGCGCGAGCTGGTCAAGGCGCTAACCGCGACCGCGGAGATCGAGCAACGCACCGCGCCCGGCTCCAGCGCGGGCGGCATGCTCGACGCCGACACCCTCCTCGACTTCCGCTGGCAGCTCTCGCTCGGCGGCGACCCGCTCACCGAGGCTGAGATGGACGCCCTCGCCGAGGCCCGCCGCCCCCTCGTCCGGCTGCGTGACCAGTGGGTGGTCGCCGACCCGAAACTGGTAGCCCGCGCCAAGCACCGCCGGATGGAACCGCTCACTCCCATGGAAGCACTGGGCGCCGCGCTGACCGGCGCGATGGAGCGGGACGGGGAGACTCTTCGCTGCGCGGCGGTCGGGGCGCTCGCCGACCTCGTCGCCCGCATCCGCGACCCCGAATCCCGCACCCCCGCCGCCCAGCCCGCCGCGCTCAAAGCCACCTTGCGCGACTACCAGAAGCGGGGCCTCGCCTGGCTGGCCGAGATGTGCGAGCTCGGTCTCGGCGGCTGTCTCGCCGACGACATGGGCCTGGGCAAGACCATCACCCTGCTCGCTCTGCACCTGCACCGCCAGACCGATCCCGACACCGCGGGCCCCACGCTCGTCGTCTGCCCCGCCTCGCTGCTCGGCAACTGGCAGCGCGAGGCGACCAGGTTCGCACCATCCACTCCCGTGCGCCGCTACCACGGCGGCGACCGCCACCTGAAGGACCTGGCCGGGGACGAGATCGTCCTGGTCACTTACGGAGTGCTGCGCCGCGACCGGGAGGCCCTCGCCGAGAACGCCTGGTCGCTGATCGCCGCCGACGAGGCCCAGCACGTCAAGAACCCCTACGCCGTCACCGCCCGTGAGCTGCGCGCCCTGCCCTCCCGCGCCCGCGTCGCGCTCACCGGCACCCCCGTGGAGAACAACCTCTCCGAACTGTGGGCGCTCCTCGACTGGACCACCCCCGGACTCCTCGGCCCACTCACGGCTTTCCGCGACCGGCACGCCCGAGCGATCGAGTCGGGCGAGGACCCGCAGGCTGCCGCACGGCTATCCCGTCTCGTCCGCCCGTTCCTGCTGCGCCGCAAGAAGTCCGACCCGGGCATCGCGCCCGAACTGCCCGCCAAGACCGAAACCGACCGTGTCGTACCGCTGACCGCCGAGCAGGCGAGCCTGTATGAGGCGGTGGTCCGTGAAACCATGGCGAAGATCGCCGAAGCCGAGGGCATCGCCCGCCGCGGCCTGGTCCTGAAGCTCCTCACCGCGCTGAAGCAGATCTGCAACCACCCCGCCCAGTTTTTGAAAGAGCACAGCCTGCGCCAGTCCACACCGCTGCACGGCCGCTCCGGCAAACTGGCGCTGCTCGACGAACTGATCGACACCATCACCGCCGAGGGCGAGTCGGTGCTGGTCTTCACCCAGTACAAGCAGATGGCGACCCTGCTGGAGAAGCATCTCGCGGAACGAGGCGTCCCCACACTCTTCCTGCACGGCGGCACGCCCGTCACCGCTCGCGAGGAGATGGTGGACCGCTTCCAGCGCGGCGAGGTGCCGGTGTTCCTGCTCTCCCTGAAGGCCGCGGGCACCGGCCTCAACCTCACACGGGCCACCCATGTCGTGCACTACGACCGCTGGTGGAACCCGGCGGTCGAGGACCAGGCCACCGACCGTGCCTACCGCATCGGCCAGGACAAGCCCGTACAGGTCCACAAACTCCTTGCGGAGGGGACCGTGGAGGACAAGGTGGCGAAGCTTCTCGAATCCAAGCGCGCGCTCGCCGCCGCCGTGGTCGGCTCCGGTGAGGCCGCTCTGACCGAACTGTCCGACGACGATCTCGCCGCACTCGTTGCCCTGGGGAGGCAGTCATGAGCCCCTCGGTCCCCAGCCCGCGCCGCGTGCCGGCCCGCGGCAGGCGGGCCTTCGCCGCGACCTGGTGGGGCCAGGCATGGGTGACGGCCCTGGAGGACTCCACCCTGGACTCGGGGCGCCTGTCCCGCGGACGCACCTACGCCCGCCAGGGCATGGTCGGCCCCGTCACCATCGCCCCCGGCCAGGTCAAAGCCGCCGTCCAGGGCAGCAGGCCCCGCCCCTACCGCTCCGCCGTCCACCTGCCCGTCCTCACCGACGCGCAGTGGAATACCCTCCTCGACACCATCGCGACCCGGGCCGGGCATCTCGCCGCACTCCTCGACGGCGAGATGCCCGCCGAACTCGTTGACGACGCCCGACACTCCGGCGTCCCCCTGCTCCCGCAGCCCACCGAACTCGACCCCGAATGCTCCTGCCCCGACTGGGGCTACCCCTGCAAACACGCCGCCGCGCTCTGCTACGCCATCGCCGCCACCATCGATACCGACCCCTTCGTGGTGTTCGCCCTGCGCGGCCGCGGCCGGGAGGAAGTCCTCACCCAGCTGCGCGCCCGCCGTACGGCCGCCCAGGCGACCTCCACCCCACCGGCCCCAGCCGGCCTCGCGGCCGCCGGCGCCTACGCGGCCTGGGCCGCCCTGACCGAACACACTCAGCCCCTTCCCGAACTCCCCGAACCGGCCCCCCACACCGCCGCGCTGCCCGCCGCCCCGCCACCCGGCACCCGGCACCGGCCTGTCTGCCACGGACCTCGAACACCTCATGGCGGACACCGCCGCACGCGCCGCCCGGCTGCTCACGGGCGACACCACCAGCCTGCACCTGAACCAGCACGAGGACGCGGCACGGATCGCCGCAAGCAACTGCGGCCCCGAGTGGTTCCACCACCTCATCCAGAACACCGGTGCCAAACCGACCGCGTTCGCCCGCCTCACCCGCGCCTGGCGGTATGGCGGCCCAACCGGCATCACCGTCGCCGAACACCCCCACACCCCCGACCCGACGGTGATGGCGGCGGCGCGCAACGCCCTGACCACGGCCCTCACAGAGATGACCACCGCCCCCGCCACCCTCAGGGCCTGGCGCAACCGCCTCACCCTCACCGACCACCGCATCCAGCTGCGCCTGGGCCCCGACACCCGCTGGTACCCCTACCTCCAGCACGACGACGGCGACTGGTGGCCGGCAGCGCCCGCCGACCTCGACCCCGTCACGGCGCTCACCTCCGTCTGGCAGCAGACCGAGAGGTGACACGTACGACAGACCCGTGAACCGCCTCCTCAGCCCACAAGTTCACATCTACCGACTGCTCCGTCATCCGGCATCGCCCCTCACCGGTTCACTTGGTGTGGCCGGACATCGGCCGTACCGTCGTGGCTGCCTCGGATCCAGCCAAGGAACGACAACCGCACCTGACGGTTGTGATTCGAGACGTTCGTGTCCGCCAACCTCCGCAAAGACAACCCCAGGCTAACCGGGTTGCGGACACGCACCCAACGTCGGTGCCGTGGTCATCCCGTCTCGGGGCAACCGCGTCGGCCGCTCTGTCCTCCATTGGAAGCTCGTAGGCTGACCGGCACGACGGTCAACAATGCGTCAGGACCCATCACGACGGTGCAGAAGCCACTGGGCTGCCGGATCCAACACGCGCGGCCAGCTCGCGTTCCACCCTGCTCCCGGATGCCGCCGCAGGGGACGCCAGGCCCAGCCCCGCAAGACCCAAGGACCGGGCTCCCACAAGGCGAAAGCCGGTTTGCTGTCGGACGACCGACATACGGCTCGTCCTTCCAGCGCCCGTCCCCTATCTCTTTCCGTCTAGTACGAGGAACGGAACTCAGCGAGGACAGCTCCCCAACCGAATACGACCTTGTCTTCCGGAAAGTGACTGCGGCCAAGGACCTCCGCCGCGCGCAACACGGCGAAAGCCGGCCCAGGAGTTGTCGTCCGAGCGACAACGCCGTTCTTCTCGTGCATAACCGCGGACCCGCGTCGTAGACAGTGACGCCCAGACCGTCGGCGACCGCCGTCAGTAGTAGTCCTCCTGCTTTCGCATATCCCCCGTGGGCTCGATCTCCTCACGGAGGAATGTGTACACCTCCTCCTCTCCGTCGATCAGCACGGCGTAGGCAGGCGGAGTCGCTTCGTCGGGCGGCTCGGTGATGCCGAGGATGCCTCCGAGCTTGCCCTCCAGATCCGGTCTGTCGGAGGCCCGGAGCACGCGCACTTCTGCGTAGAACGGAAGGGTGTCCGCCATCTTGGAGTCAGTCCTTTCCGATCACTTATGAGTGATCTCGCCATCGAGGGACACATTAAGGTGGCTACCATCCCTGCTGAGCCACCCCATCTTGGCCTTGCCCAGCTTGCTCAGCTGAACATCCCACTCGAACGGCTGCCCGGCGGTCCTGGACGGTCCCTTGATCCATTCATTACCGAACCGGTCGATATAGCCCTTCCGAGCGCCGCGGGGCAGGCCCGTACTGACCGACACCCTCTTGTCCGGGACGAAGCGGATGCGTCCCGTGTGGGGGAGCTGAGCGTCCTTGATGAGCCCCTTGACCCCGGTCCGGGGCGTGGGAACGACCTCTTCGCACTTCAGACCCAGCGGGTCGACCAGCAGCAGCGGCGCGTCGACGTAGGCATAGTGATCGGGAGCGGCGTCGAGCCCAAGCGGGTCGGGGCTGAGGTACCGGGCGACTTCCGGATCGTAGTAGCGGAAGTAGTTGTAGTTCAGGCTTGTCTCAGTGTCGGCGTACTGGCCCGGAAAGCGCAGCGGACAGATGACAGATTCCGGCTCGTCGGTCCCGGCAGGGACGTGGGTGCCCCACAACGTGCTACGACGCTGCCACACCACCTCGCCCTCCTCGGCGACGAGCTCCATGGGGGAACCGGCGTTGTCGGTGATGACTGCGAGGAAACGCGTGGCGTTCCCGGGGCCCGTCTCCTCGGCGAGTCGCGCGAGGAAGGAGCCTCCCACAGGGACCGGCGACGGTGTGTGAAGGGTCTGGGTGACCGGGCGGTGTGTGTCCGGTTCGTAGTCCCACGTGGTCACCTTGCCGTCCGAGCCCGTCTCTTCGGTCAGACGGGTGTCATCCCAGGAGAATTCGACACGGTCGGCGGGTGATCCATCGTCAGCCACACGCTGCTTGGAGATGCGTCGGCCCAGCGGATCGTAGGTGTACCTCCATCTGTCGCCGCTCGGCATGACCACCTCGGTCAGACGGTCCTCAGCGTTCCAGTCGTAGGACCATGTATGCGTTTTCCCGCTGAGGAGTTTGCGCGTACGGCGGATGACCCGGCCTTGGGTGTCGTGCTCGTACGTCGTCCGCCCCGCTCGGCGGACGATCGTGCCCTCGAACGCGCGCTCACCGGGGGAGCCGTGGCCAGGTGCCGACACCTCCCGCACTTTGCCGGTGGTGTCGTAGGCGTAGGTCTCGGTCCAACCGTGCGCCCGTACCTCTGTGACCCGGCCCGTGCCGTCCAGGCCGAAGCAGCGTGTGCCCGAAGTCAGCTCTCGGATCTCGGTGAGATGGCCGTCGACCCGATATGCGTACGTGCGGTGCTGAAGGAGGTGGTCCGGACCGGGCCCGGCGGTGTCGGAGGACAGAGACTGCGCGGCCATCTGCCCGTTCGGGTTCCAGCTCTGCGTGAGCGTCACTCCCTCTCCGAACCGGCGCTCGATCTCACGACCCGCGGCGTCGTGCGAAAAGTCCAGCGAGCCCGCCACTGAGCGCAGTCGTACCGGTCGTCCGGCCGCGTCGTACGTCCAGTCCGAAGCCAGGCCAGACGGTGCCACACGCCGAGTACGGCGCCCCAGGGCGTCGTACTGGAAGACCGACGTGCGATCGTTGACCGTCTCCGACAAGATCCGCCCCAGTGGGTCCCGTTCCAGAGCCACCTGGGCGTCCGCGTTGGCCGCGCGGCACAGGTTGCCGTCCGGTGTGTACGCGTACGTCGTGATCTCACCGCTGTCGGTTTCCTGGGCCACGACCCTGCCGCGCGCGTCACGGGTGAAGCGCAGGATCTCGCCGGCGCCGTTGGTCCTGGCGATCAGCCTGCCTGCGGCGTCAAACGCGTACGTCAGCGTGCGCCCGTTGAAATCCGTCTCCGCGATCAGCCGGCCGGCCTCGTCATAGAGGTAGGACCAGGTTCGCCCCTCGGGGTTGGTGACGCCTGTCAGACGCAACTCGGTGTCGTATGTGAACCCGTACCGGGTGCCGTCCGAGTCTGTGCGGGTTGCCGGGACGTCGAAGGGTGCGGCCGTCTGCCGGGTCGTGTTTCCGGCGAGATCGGTGTGCGCGATCAGGTTACCTTCGGCGTCCCAGGTCCAGGACTCACGCGTGCCGTCGGGGTACTCGTGCCACTCCGGCTTGCCCTCAACGGTCCAGCCCATGCGTGTGGTGTGACCGAGTGGGTCCGTCACCGCGACGATCCGGCCGAACAAGTCGCGGCCCACGGTCGTCTCATGTCCCAGCTCGTCGCTGAGCGTGATCGGCAAACCGGCCGCGTTCGACACGATTCTCCGAGTGTGGCCGAGCGCGTCTGTGACCGCGGCCAGGTGTCCCGAACTGTCGTACTCGTAGTGGGTCTCGGCACCGGTCGGGTCCACGGTGACACGCACATTGCCGCGGTTGTCGTAGGTGTGCCGCCAGGCCGCCCCGCCCGGCTCGATGACCTTTGTCGGCAGTCCGAGCGCGTTGTACTCCGCCTGGGCCTCCGCGCCATCGGGGAGGGTGAGGCCGGTGAGGTTGCTGGCGCCGTCGTACGCGTAGCGCGTGATGTGCCCCAATGGGTCCGTCACGGCGACCGGCCGAACTCCGTATTCATCCCACTCGGTCCACGTGACATGGCCCAGCGGGTCCGTCTCCTCCACCACCATCCCTTCGGCGTTGTACCGGTACACCGATACGTGGCCCTGGGAGTCGGTGTACGTCGTCGTGCGGGCGGTGTCGTCGTAGATCAGGGTGCCGGAGAGGATGCCGTCGATGCCCTCGGTGCGGGTGACCCGGCCGCGCTCGTCGTAAACGTAACCGAACCAGGTGCCGTTGCGGTCGGTCCAGCGGGTGACGCGGCCCTCGGTGTCGTAACTGAAGCGCAAGGGCTCGCCGCTGGAGTTGATGACTTCTGTTAGGTTTCCGGCGTCGTCGTAGCCGTAGCGCATCACGATCGTGCCCTCGTCGAGTGCCGTGCCCAAGCGGTAGCGGGAGGGCGGCTCGGCCACGAGGCGCAGTGCCGTGATGCGGGGGCCGTGGGTGTCGACGGCGACGTAGTAGCCGCCCGAGTGGCGGATACCGAACGGGATGCCCTCGTCGTCGCGTTCGACGTCGATGCGGTTGCCGTTGCGATCGGTCCAGGAGTCCAGGGCCAGGTGAAACACGCCGAAGGTAGGAGAGGGAACGGGGGCGGCGAAGGTGCGGGTCACGCCCGTCGACGGGTCGGTGACCGTCATCGCGCCATCCGGTGTGCCGTCCCACTCCAGAGGCCAGCGGGCCCCCTTGACCGGCATGGTTGGCACGCCTGGTTCCGGCACCGGGTACACCAGGCGCATGCCGTCGGCAGCGGCGAAGACGACGCCCTCGCCGTCGATCTGGAGGCACTCGTCGAGGGTGGATATCCAGGTCGGGCCGAAGCAGACGCCGCCCCGGTAGGAGGAGAGGTGAGTGCGCGTGAACTGAATCGGCAGGCTGCCTGGCAGTGTCAGGTCTGTGTGCGTCATCAGCATGGCGCCGGTCGCCACGTCGATCGGCTCGCCCACGCACGGCGTGTCGTCGGCGTTGCGGGCCGCCGGGCCCAGATCGACCAGGTCCGGGCGGAGCGACGGCGGGCGCAGCAGTAGCGGGGTGGTGTCGGCGAGGCCGCCTTCCATGCTCGCCTTCAGCAGGCCGCCTCCCGCTCCGAGGGCGCCGCCGAAGATCATGCCGTTCTTGGCGGCCTGGTTGACCTCGTCAAGGCTGAAGCCGTGCTGCAGACCCGTCGCCATCTGTAGCGGCTGGGCCACGGCAAGGTCGACGGTGACCGACTCGACCCCGCCGAACGCGATGCCGGCGAAGGCACCTCCGATGATGTCGGCCACCACGGCGGAGACCCCGACGCCTATCGTGGCGCCGAACTCGATGACCGCGTCCGCCGCAGCTGCCGCCGCCCCCGAGGCGATGCCCGCGGTCATGATGGCCAGCGCCACGCCACCCGCGATCACTGCCGCGTCGATGGCTATCCGCGTCCACAGCTTGTTGATCGCGTCGTCGATGCCGTCGGCGAACTTGTCCAAGCCGTTGGCCATCTCTCGCGAGGACTCCGCGAGGTCGCTCAGCCAGCCGCCGTCCTTGCCCTTGGCGTAGCGGTCCCAGAACTTGTGGAACGCCTCGATCGACTCACCCGTGTTGTTGTGGATGATCCCGGACGCGCTGCGGTTCACCGGGGAACGGACGTCATCCACCGAATCGGCGAACGCACGCCATGCTTTGGCGGCTTCCCGCAGCTGGCCGGAGTCGGCCTCCGGCCACCACAGGCCCATGTCGAGAAGGATGTGGCGGGCTTTGTCCTTAACGCTCACCGGCACCGTCGCTCTGCTTGTCGGTCTTCACTTCCGTGAACATGCCGGCGATGAGCTCGTCGTTGTCCACATGCCCGTCCGCCATGTCCACCATGGCCTCGTGAATGCTCGTCAACCCGAGCACCAGGATGCCCGCCGCGCTCTCGATCTTCTTCTGGTGCGGCTTGTAGACGCCGCCGAACTGGTCGCCCTGCTTGTCGTGTCCCCAGGGCTCACCGAGGCCGTCCAGGGTCTTGATGAGAGTGGTCAGGGCCTTGCTCAGATCCATGGCGCCCTGATGGAAGGCAGGTGCTGCCGCCTTGATGTCGGCGGTCTTGATGTCCAGCACCTTGCCGGGGACCTTGCCGTCGTCCATCGCTGTCGCCTCCCCCTGGTTCGCAACTGCGGCTTCTGACCCTAGAGGAGGCGAGTCAAGGGAAGGCCATATTGAAGGCATGCAATTGCAATGTGCCGACGGTGAGGCAGTGCCCCTCAACGACGTTGCGCGGCACCTTGGAGCTATCGGAGTGCAGCCGCACTGACTTAATGACGGACAGCCGGTCAGGTCGCGAGGCAGCCTCTACGCACCGAGAGACGTCACGGCTACGGGACGCGCACCGCGAGCCTCGTCCACAAAGGACGTACGCAGAGAGGTAAAACGTTCAAGGAGGGGGTCCCTGATCCAGCCGCCGAGCATGTGTGCCCAGGAGGCTGGATTGCGGTCCGCAAGGGCGAGAACCCGGCGCGCCTCCTGCTCGGAGAAGCATGGGCTCTCTTCCAGACAGTATTCCAGGAGGCCGCGGTCTTCCTCCCTAGTCTCCTCTTCCTTCCGGGGCCAGTCCACAAGGAGTTCCCAAGCCACCCAAGCAGAATCATGGTGAGGGTGGTTGCAGAGTTCGGGGTTGCCGTAGCACCAGCCATCCTCCAGGGCCTTGATGGCCGAGCGCAGCACGGCCCGGTCAAGGGCCCTTCTCTCCAGAGACTTGCAGTAGGACAGCACCTCCTCCGCCGAGCGGCGTAGGTCGGGTGACGCCAGCAAGTCCAACGAACTGAACGCGGTCTCCACATCTGCCCCGTGTTTGTCCAGCCGGGACGCACGCTGATCGTGATCGAGTTCTGGCAACATCCGCACTATGCGTATGAACGCATCGGCCGAGCGAAGAAACGCTGCCGAGGCGTCGGCGAGGGCGGCCTGCTGCCATAGGTCAGACTCGCCCAGCCCCTGAACTCGCGCCGCCACGACGGAGGCATCAGCTTGGGTGAGACCCGCTAAGAGCGTGGCTCTCGTCCCGCGGTCGACGCTCCGCCCGTTCCACCAAACAGTGATCAGGCCGGCGGGTATGGAGAGCAGAGCAGCGACAGCGCCCAAGTCTGCGATGTTCATGACCTCACCCTCCTCGCCGCCGAGTGCTCATCCACCAGTTGTTCTCCTTTGGATAGAAATCGAAAACAATCAGCGCTTTTGTCTAGCGATTATTTCGATAATGAACGCCGTTCCAGGGCCGCGAATTCCAAGCCACGGCGCTGGCCGACCCATCGTCCGAGCCCGCCATCACGCCCTCGGCCGGTCCCGTGGGATTGAGCGCAAAGATCCACGCGCGGCAAAGATGAGCCTCTGGTCTCGACGACCTGGAGGAGTCCTAGCACAGGTACCGTAAGGAACGGACCGAGCGGCGGACGGTCGGACGTCCGTCAGGGCTCTTCAGGTGTTGGATGGCACGATGGTCTCAGTCGGACGGGGCAGGCGGCGTGCCATAACCCGTCATCGAAGACTACGTTCGTTTCCACCTAGCCGTCGGACGAGCCCACTTCCCTGAGCTGTTCGGGGCTCTCGTCTGCGGAGAACGGACGGATGCCGAACAGGATGCCCTCGACGTCGCGTTCGATGTCGATGCGGTTTCCGTTGCGGTCGGTCCAGGATTCGAGGGCCAGGTGGAAGACCCCGAAGGTGGGTGAAGGTACGGGGGCGGCGAAGGTGCGGGACCACCCCGTCGTCGGGTCCGTGACTGTCATTGCGCCGTCTGGCGTGCCGTCCCATTCCAGGGGCCAGCGGGCGCCCTTGGCCGGCATGGCCGTGATGCCCGGTTCCGGTATCGGGTAGACGAGGCGCATGCCGTCTGCCACGGCGAAGACGACGCCTTCGCCGTCGATCTGGAGGCACTCGTCCAGGGTGGATATCCAGGTCGGGCCGCAGCAGACGCCGCCCCGGTAGGAGGAGAGGTGGGTGCGCGTGAACTGAAGCGGCAGACTCCCCGGCAGCGTCAGGTCCGTCTGCGTCATCAGCATCGCGCCGTTCGCCACGTCGATCGGCTCGCCCACGCACGGGGTGCGTTCGGCGTTGCGGGCTGCTGGGCCTATCTCGACCACGTCGGGGCGGAGCGATGGCGGGCGCAGGAACAGCGCGGTGGTGTCGGTGAGTCCGCCTTCGATGCTCGCTTTCAGCAGGCCGCCGCCTGCTCCGAGTGCGCCGCCGAAGATCATGCCGTCCTTGGCGGCCTGGTTGACCTCGTCCGGGCTGAGGCCGTGCTGCAGACCGGTCGCCATCTTCAGGGGCTGCGACCCGCCCTGGTGATCGGCTTCGGCAAGCTCGGCTCCTCCATCGCCACCTCATGCACGCCAAGGGAGTCCAGGCCACCGCCTTCGACATCGACCCAGTACGCCGCACCCAGGCCCTCTCCCAGGGCTTCGCCGTCGCCCGCGACCGCGAGGCCGCTCTGACCGGAGCCGGCCTGGTCCTGTGCGCCACAGGCGCGGTGTCCCTGCGCGGAGAGGACTTCTCCCACCTGCGCAACGGCGCCTACGTCGCCACCGTCACCTCCAGCGAAGAGTAACTCGACCTCGCCGGGCTCCCCGACGTCTACACCCGCACTCAGGTCGGCGACCACGTCACCCGATACCAGGCCACCGGTCACTATTTCTATCTGGCGAACGGTGGCAACGCCGTCAACTTCCTCCACGGCACTAGGGCCTGTGTGATGTCGTGATCAATCTTGCCGATCCGGGTCCGTCGGGAAGGCGGATCCGGTAGGAAGGCAATCGTGACGCGCAGGCAACT
>NZ_JBSFVU010000037.1:0-61994 GCF_053592475.1 Streptomyces sp. NPDC002671 | reverse complement strand
GGGCATCGGCGACACCATCCGCGTCTCCCTGTCGGCCCCGCCCGCCGAGGAGGTCAAGGTCGGCATCCAGATCCTGGAGTCGCTGAACCTCCGCCAGCGCGGCCTGGAGATCGTTTCCTGCCCGTCCTGCGGCCGGGCCCAGGTCGACGTCTACAAGCTCGCCGAAGAGGTCACCGCGGGTCTGGAGGGCATGGAGGTCCCGCTGCGCGTCGCCGTCATGGGCTGCGTCGTCAACGGCCCCGGCGAGGCCCGTGAGGCCGACCTCGGTGTCGCCTCCGGCAACGGCAAGGGCCAGATCTTCGTCAAGGGCGAGGTCATCAAGACCGTCCCCGAGTCCAAGATCGTGGAGACCCTCATCGAGGAGGCCATGAAGCTCGCCGAGCAGATGGAGGACGCCGGCGTGGCCTCCGGCGAGCCGTCGGTCTCGGTGGCGGGCTGATCCCCGGGCCCTTTCCGCGCCGCCCTGGCGGGGGCGGCGCGACACACCGTCGCCAGGTACAGTCTGGAGATCAGCAGAACCTCCGGATGAGGCCCCCGCACGTGTTGACCCAGACCACCTCACGGGTGCTCGAACCGAGCGACCTTGACGCCGCACTCGCCGTACTGAACCGCGAGCCGGTCACGAACGCCTTCGTGACCGCCCGGGTCCAGATCGCGGGCCTCGACCCGTGGCGGCTCGGCGGCGAGATGTGGGGCTGGTACGAGGACGGCATGCTCACGTCCCTGTGCTACGCGGGCGCCAACCTCGTCCCGATCTGCGCCACCCCGCGCGCCGTGCGCGCCTTCGCCGACCGGGCCCGGCGGGCGGGCCGCCGCTGCTCCTCCATCGTCGGCCCCGCCCAGTCCACCGCCGAGCTGTGGCGGCTGCTGGAGCCGCACTGGGGCCCGGCCCGCGAGGTCCGCGCCCACCAGCCGCTGATGGTCACCGACCGCATGCCCGCCGACATCGCCCCCGACCCCCTCGTCCGCCGCATCCGAAAGGACGAGATGGAAACGATCCTGCCGGCGTGCGTGGCGATGTTCACCGAGGAGGTGGGCATCTCGCCGATGGCCGGTGACGGCGGCCTCCTCTACCAGGCCCGCGTCGCCGAACTCGTCGGCACCGGGCGCTCCTTCGCCCGCCTCGACGCGCACGGCAAGGTCGCCTTCAAGGCGGAGATCGGCGCGGCGACCGCCCAGGCCTGCCAGATCCAGGGCGTCTGGGTCGCGCCCGAGTACCGGGGCAGGGGCCTGGCGGCCCCCGGCATGGCGGCGGTGCTGCGCTACGCGCTGGCCGATGTGGCGCCGGTGGTCAGCCTCTACGTCAACGACTTCAACACGGCGGCGAGGAGGACGTATCGGAGGGTGGGGTTCCAAGAAGTCGGCGCGTTCATGAGCATCCTCTTCTAGAACCCTGCCTTTCGGACGCCCCCCGCTACAGCTCCTCGATCAGCCCCGCCGCGCGGACCACCGCCGCGAGCGGCTCCGGGCGGCCCGTGCGCTCGTGTACGTCGAGGCAGGTGTCGGCGAGCTTGATGACGTGCTCGTCGCCGTGCCGGGCGGCCAGGTCGAAGACCTCGTCCGGTGACTCGGGCGCGGTGGGAAGGTCGGCCTCGGGCGCGGGGGCGGCCGGGCCGTAGGCCGCCGTGACGGCCGCGCAGGCCGCCCACGCCGCGTGCAGGCTGGGTGCCCATTGGTCGCGCGGGAGCGCCGGCAGGGTGCGCAGCACCGCCATCGGCGCGGTCGCCGAGTGCACCAGCATGACCGCCGAGCCGTGCGCGTTGGGGAGGTAGTGCAGGACGGCGGCGGTCGTCAGGCCGTCCAGCAGCTCGCGGGCCTGCTCCGGGTCCGTCGCGGGCCGCAGCGCCGCCAGCGCGACCGGCCATTCCGGTACGCCGGCCAGCTGGCCGAGCCGGTGGTTGATGCCCGCGCTCTGGTCGGGGATCCGGGGCACCCCGGCGAGGGCGGTGGCGGGATCGGCGCTGCCGGACGGCAGGGCGGACGGCACCGGCTGCCAGCGTGCGGCCCAGTAGCCGAGGGCCTGGCCGAACTCGGCGAGCCGGGGCCCGTCCTCCTGGGCCAGCAGGGCATGCACCGCGTGGCCGAGACGGATCACCCCGTGGGTGGCACCGGCCGCGATACCGGGCAGCAGCCGCGGCCACCACGTCTCCAGCAGCGCACGCCAGGGCCGCTCCCGCACCTCGCGGTCGAAGTACGCGAGCCAGTCGCCGAGCCGGCGCGGATCACCGAGCGCCGCACGCCACTCGTCCGCGGCGAGCGGCGAGCTGCCGCGCGGCAGCTCGTCCAGCCGGTCCATGTAGCGGTCCAGCCAGCGATGGACCTGGCGCCCGTGCCCGTTCCGGACCAGGGCTTCGACGGCCATCGGGCCGTGGTTGGTCAGCCATCCCTCGAACTCCGGACCGCTGCGGTGCAGTCGTTCGTAGGCCTCGTCGAGCGTGCTGTCGATGTCCATGACCTGAGAAAGTAGCCGCGCTGCCGGGGAGTGATCATCGGCCGGGGGATCTAACCACGGCCGTGCGTCCGGCCTAGGACCGCGGTCGTAGCGCAGCGGAGCGAACGGCCGACGTCAGGACGGCAAGGACGACCTCCCCTGTACGCTCCCCGCATGGACGTCGTGATCGGCCCCCTGGACCTGTCCGCCCACGTGGACGAGGCTTTGGCGGTCCAAGCCGTCGCCTTCGGCCTGGGCCCCGACGAGGTGGCCGTGCGCCGCCAGATCGTCCTGCGCCACATGCAGTACCCGGGCGCCCGGGCCTTCGGCGCCACCAGCCGCGGGCGGCTGATCGGCTTCGTCTACGGCATGCCCAACTCCCGCACCCACTGGTGGTCCACGATCGTCGAGCCGTACCTGCGCGCCAACGACAACGCCGCCTGGCTGGACGACTCGTTCGTCATCACCGAACTGCACGTCCACCCCCGGCAGCAGAACAGGGGCATCGGGCGGCGGCTGATCACCACCATCACCGACACGGCCGACGAACCCCGCTCGATCCTCTCCGCGATCGACACCGACAGCCCGGCCCGCGGCCTCTACCACTCGCTCGGCTACGTCGACCTCGCCCGCCAGGTCCACTTCCCGAGCGCCCCCCGGCCGTACGCCGTGATGGGCGCCCCCCTCCCGCTGCGCCGCAAGTAGGCACGTACGCGCGAGCCCATAACCGATTTCCGCGGACACAGCCAGCCCGGCTAACCTCCATGCCATCAACCTTTCCCGGCAGGAGTACGAGAACCATGGCCAACGCACCGGTCCAGCGCATGTCCCAGTTGATGGCGAAGACGCTGCGCGACGACCCGGCGGACGCCGAGGTCCTCAGCCACAAGCTCCTCGTCCGCGCCGGCTACGTCCGCCGCACCGCCGCCGGCATCTGGAGCTGGCTGCCCCTCGGCAAGAGGGTCCTCGCCAACGTGGAGCGGATCGTCCGCGAGGAGATGGACGCCATCGGCGCCCAGGAGGTCTCGCTCCCCGCCCTGCTGCCCCGTGAGCCCTACGAGGCCACCGGCCGCTGGGACGAGTACGGCCAGGAGCTGTTCCGGCTGAAGGACCGCAAGGGCGGCGACTACCTCCTCGGCCCCACCCACGAGGAGATCTTCACCCTTCTGGTCAAGGACCAGTGCACGTCCTACAAGGACCTGCCGGTGATCCTCTACCAGATCCAGACCAAGTTCCGGGACGAGGCCCGTCCGCGCGCCGGCATCCTGCGCGGCCGTGAGTTCCTGATGAAGGACTCGTACTCCTTCGACCTGGACGACGAGGGCCTCGGCACGTCCTACGCCCTGCACCGCCAGGCCTACCAGCGCACCTTCGAGCGCCTCGGCCTCGACTACCGCATCGTCGCCGCCACCGCCGGCGCGATGGGCGGCTCCAAGTCCGAGGAGTTCCTCGCCCCGGCCGAGGCCGGCGAGGACACCTTCGCGGACTGCCCGAACTGCGACTTCGCGGCGAACACCGAGGCCATCAACTACGAGCTGAAGCCGGTTGACGGCTCGGACGTCCCCGCGCTGGAGGAGATCCCCACCCCCGACACCCCGACCATCGAGACCCTGGCCGCCTCCCTCGGCGTCCCGGCCTCCGCCACGCTGAAGAACCTGCTCGTCAAGGTGGACGGCGAGATCGTCGCCGTGGGCGTGCCCGGCGACCGCGAGGTCGACCTGGGCAAGGTCGAGGAGCACTTCGCCCCGGCGGTCGTCGAGATGGTCACCGAGGCGGACTTCGCGGGCCGCCCCGACCTGGTGCGCGGCTACGTCGGCCCGCAGGGCCTGGGCGAGAAGGTGAAGTACATCGCCGACCCGCGCGTGGCCCCTGGCACCGGCTGGATCACCGGCGCCAATAAGGAGCACACGCACGCCAAGAACGTCGTCGCCGGCCGTGACTTCGAGGTCGACGAGTACGTGGACGTCGTCGTGGTGCAGGAGGGCGACCCCTGCCCGAAGTGCGGCACCGGCCTGAAGCTGGACCGCGCCATCGAGATCGGCCACATCTTCCAGCTGGGCCGCAAGTACGCCGACGCCCTCAAGCTCGACGTGCTCGGCCAGAACGGCAAGCCGGTCCGCGTCACCATGGGCTCCTACGGCATCGGCGTCTCCCGCGCGGTCGCGGCCCTCGCCGAGCAGACCGCCGACGAGCAGGGCCTGTGCTGGCCCAAGGAGGTCGCCCCGGCCGACGTGCACGTCGTCGCCGCCGGCAAGGCCCTGCAGACCGAGCTGGCCCTCGACGTCGCCGAGAAGCTGGCCGCCGCGGGCGTCCGCGTCCTGGTGGACGACCGGGCCGGGGTCTCCCCGGGCGTGAAGTTCACCGACGCCGAGCTGATCGGCGTACCGCAGATCCTGGTGGCCGGCCGCCGCTCCGGCGAGGGCGTGCTGGAGCTGAAGGACCGCAAGACCGGTGAGCGCGAGGAGCTGTCGGTCGAGGACGCGATCGCGCGTCTGACGGCGTAGTACGACTGCGACACAGCCCCGTGCCCGGAAAGGGCGCGGGGCTGTGTCGTATCTGCGGCTCCGCCGCGCGGGCGGCCGAAAGCCGTCCGGAGGCCGTTCTGCGGCCGTCCTAAAGCCACCCGGCGAACTCCAGCAACAGCTCCGCGTCGTTCGGCCGCCCCACGCGAAGCGCCCGCACACCGGACTCCACCGCCCGGAACAGCGTCCAGCCGCGCAGCCGCTCCTGGTCCACCTCCAGCGACTCCGCGAGCCGCTTGATCCGGCGCCGGGTGACGGCCGGTCCGGACGGCGCCGCGATCAGGTCCTCCACCCGGTCCCGCACCAGCCGCGCCAGGTCGAAGGCGCACTCGCCGACCACCGGGTCCGGACCCACCGCGAGCCAGGGGGTCCGCTCCCCGGCGAGCACCTTGCTCTGCCGGAACGTGCCGTGCAGCAGGCGGTGTTCGGGCGGCGCGGCCAGCAGCTCCTCGCGGGCCGCGAGCGCCGCGTCGACCAGCGGCGCCGTCTCGGGAGCGGCCTCCGCGCCCGCCCGCATCGCCGCCGCCTGCCGTTCGGTGCGCTCCGCCACCGTCTCGAAGGTGTGCCCGGCCGGCGGCTCGACCCACAGCCGGCGCAGCGTGCCCGACGCCTCCAGCAAGGCCTTCGGCTCCGGCAGCGACCGCACCGAGACGTCCGGGTGCAGCCGCTCCAGCAGCAGCACGCCCTCCTCGGGCTTCTCCGGGCCGGCCTCCAGCAGCTGTACGGCGCCCACGCCGCCCCAGTGCGCCAGCGCGGCCCGCTCGCTCTCCGGGCGGGCCCGGGGCGGGGCCAGCTTCAGCACGGCCGGGGTGCCGTCGGCGAGCAGCACCAGCACCACCAGGCTGCTCCGGCCGCCTGGAAGCTGGACCCGCTCGACGGTCAACTCGCGCCGGTCGACAGCCCGTTCGGCCGTCCGGGGCAGCTTCGCCAGCCAGTCGTCCCCGGCCGGTGCCGTCTCACCGAGCGCCCGCTCCAGGCGGGGCGGCGGTTCGAAAGCCATGCGCGAGTCGTTCCTTCCTGCAGTTACGGGATGTCGTAGGGGCGCCTACGGGGCCACCGAGGCGGTGGACGACGGTGCCACTCCCGCGGTCGTTCCCGCCGCACCGGTCCCCTCGCCGGAGCGCTCGGCGAGCCCAGGGAAGGCTACGCTCTCCCCGCTCCAGCGCACGGCCCGCACCGCTGCCTCGCGCAGCGCCGCCGCGGCGGAACCGCGCCGCGCGCCCGTCGCCGCCCGCACCAGGTCCGCGTACACCCCGGCCAGCCGCTCCTCCAACTGCGCGGCGAGCCGGACCGCAGCCGCCGAGTCCGGCACCGGGAACGGCAGCGCGTACCCGGCGTTCGCTGCCACGGGCCGGCCGCCCAGGTCCCGGACCTCGCGGGCCAGCGCGTTCCGGCGGGAGCGGTGCGCGTCGTAGGCGGCCCGTGCCTCGGTGCGCCTCGCCTCGCCGATCTGTCCGCCGACGACGCCGTACCCGTACACCGCAGCGTGCTCGGCGGCCAGCGCCGCCTGGAGCGCCGACAGTTCGGCCCGCTTCGCCTCGTCGCTCACTTGGCCCCCTCCGTCAGCAGGTACGCGTGCGCCACCCCGGCCGCCGACACCGACGCCAGCAGCCGCGCCAGCTCGCCCGGCACCTGCAGCAGGTCCCGTGCCCGCCGGTCGGCCACGCCCCGCTCGGCGTCGGCCAGCGAGGCCAGGGCGTCCTTCGGCCGGGGCGGGACGACCGGGGAAGCTGTGGGAGAGGCCGCGGGGGACGCGGACTTCGGGGCCGCGCCCGCGGCCTTGCCGCCGAACGCCTTCACGTGCGCGGCGACCGCCGCGCGCAGCGGGCGCAGCCGCTGCGCCAGCGCCGGATGCGCGGCGAGCACGGCGTCGTACTGCGCCAGCAGCCCCGCGCTGTCCCGCGCCGCACGCGCGCGTGCCCGTGTGGCCGTCGTCGAGCCGCCGCCTCCGGAGTCCGGATCGGCCGTACAGCCGGCCAGCAGAGCGGCCCCGGCGACGGAGGCGAGCAGGGTTCTTCTGCGCGGCCCCGAGGGGGTGCGCGGCGGCGGGGGGTACGGCACTGCAGACGTCCTCGGGGAACTCGTATGAAGGGAACAACAGGAGAAGGCCGGCCAACGGGCGGCACGCCCGTGATCACCGTACCCGCGCGCCCCGTGCACACCACTCACCGGCACCGCCCATACACAGGTGGACGGCAACACTCCCCGCGACCGGATACCCTTTGACCAGACACGCGACCCATCCCACAACAGCACACGCGGCCGAGGAGTCACCCGGATGAGCACCACCCAGAGCGAGAGGCTGCGAGAGCTGCTGGAACCGCTCGTCACCTCCCAGGGGCTGGATCTCGAAGAGATCGCCGTGGAGCTCGTCGGACGCAAGCGGGTGCTGCGGGTCGTCGTGGACTCCGACACCGGAGCGGACCTGGACCAGATCGCCGATGTGAGCCGTGCGCTCTCGGCGAAGCTGGACGAGACGAACGCGATGGGTGAGGACGCGTACGACCTGGAGGTCGGCACCCCCGGCGCGGAGCGGCTCCTCACCGAGCACCGGCACTACGTGCGCGCTGTCGACCGGCTCGTGAAGTTCCAGCTGACCGAGGGCGGCGAACTGGTCGCCCGGATCCTGACGGTGGACGACGAGGGGCTGGAGCTGGAGGTTCCCGGCGTCAAGGGGCGCAAGGCCACGACCCGTCGGCTCGCCTTCCCGGAGATCGCGAAGGCGCGCGTGCAGGTCGAGTTCAACCGCAAGGACAAGAAGGACATGAAGGAAGAGGAGGAGGCGTAGCCGTGGACATCGACATGAGCGCCCTGCGGGGCTTGGTTCGGGAGAAGGAGATCTCCTTCGACCTGCTGGTCGAGGCGATCGAGTCGGCCCTCCTCATCGCCTACCACCGCACCGAGGGAAGCCGCCGCCACGCGCGCGTGGAGCTGAACCGGGAGACCGGCCATGTGACCGTGTGGGCGAAGGAGGACCCCGAGGACCTCGAAGAGGGCCAGGAGCCCCGCGAGTTCGACGACACCCCGTCCGGTTTCGGCCGGATCGCCGCCACCACCGCCAAGCAGGTGATCCTGCAGCGGCTGCGGGACGCCGAGGACGACGCGACGCTCGGCGAGTATGCCGGCCGTGAGGGCGACATCGTCACCGGTGTGGTCCAGCAGGGCCGCGACCCGAAGAACGTGCTCGTCGACATCGGCAAGCTGGAGGCCATCCTGCCGGTGCAGGAGCAGGTGCCCGGCGAGTCGTACCCGCACGGCATGCGGCTGCGCTCGTACGTCGTACGGGTGGCGAAGGGTGTGCGCGGACCGTCCGTCACTCTTTCGCGTACGCACCCCAATCTGGTGAAGAAGCTCTTCGCCCTGGAGGTGCCGGAGATCGCCGACGGCTCGGTGGAGATCGCCGCGATCGCCCGCGAGGCCGGCCACCGCACCAAGATCGCCGTACGGTCCACCCGTGCGGGCCTGAACGCCAAGGGCGCCTGCATCGGTCCCATGGGCGGCCGGGTGCGCAACGTGATGGGCGAGCTGAACGGCGAGAAGATCGACATCGTGGACTGGTCGGACGACCCGGCGGAGATGGTGGCGAACGCGCTGTCACCCGCTCGGGTGTCCAAGGTGGAGGTCGTCGACATGGCCTCCCGGTCCGCCCGGGTCACCGTGCCGGACTACCAGCTGTCGCTGGCCATCGGGAAGGAGGGCCAGAACGCGCGGCTCGCGGCCCGGCTCACCGGCTGGCGGATCGACATCCGCCCGGACACCGAGCAGACCGCGGAGCGCCCCGGCGAGTAGCCGGGAATAGATCCCGGACGGTGCGCGCTGGCCTCGCTGGGATCATGGAGCTTGAATCGAGTAACTGTTCGACTTTTCCCCCGAAGGGGTGAGGTCGGTACGGGGAGGTAGACTAAGGAGTGTCTGGCCGGACGCGTGTCGGCGCATGCCCTGAGCGCACCTGTGTGGGGTGCAGGCAGCGAGCGGCCAAGGACGAGTTGCTGCGCACTGTGGCGGATGGAGAACATTGCGTTCCCGATCCTCGCGGTACGCTGCCCGGCCGGGGTGCCTATGTACACCCCGACCTGGTCTGTCTCGACCAGGCGGTACGCCGCCGGGCGTTCCCACGGGCGCTGCGCGTCCCGGGGCCGCTCGACATAAAGGCGTTGCGCCGGTACGTCGGGCAGGCGGACAGTTGCTGAGCAGGCAACACGATGCTGAGCAGGCAACACAGTAAGAAAGCGTGTCGTACGGAAGTCCCCCGTACGGCCTGGTACCTCGCGAGTCGAAAGCAGGTCGAGATTGCGATGAGCACTCGATGAGTACGCGATGAGTACGCCCATGAACTAGCGACGGTCCGGCTTCACCCGGACCTCAGAGGAGCGAAGTGGCTAAGGTCCGGGTCTACGAACTCGCCAAGGAGTTCGGTGTCGAGAGCAAGGTCGTCATGGCCAAGCTCCAGGAACTCGGTGAATTCGTCCGTTCGGCGTCTTCGACCATCGAAGCGCCCGTAGTACGTAAGCTGACCGACGCCTTCCAGGGTGGCTCCGGCAAGTCCGCCGGCAAGCCCGCCCCGCGCAAGGCTGCCCCCAGGCCCGCCGCGCCGTCCCCGGCGCAGGCGGCCCGTCCGGCTGCCCCGAAGCCGGCGGCCCCCAAGCCTCCGACGGCCCCGCAGCCCGCCGCTCCGGCGGTGGCTTCGACCCCGTCGGCCCCGTTGACCCCCACGCCGGTGACCCCTGCGCAGGGCCCGCGTCCGGTTCCGGGCCCGAAGCCCGCGCCGCGTCCGGCTCCGGCCGCCCCGGAGTTCACCGCTCCGCCGGCTGCCCCTGCCGCTCAGGCCCCGCAGGCTCCGGCCGCCCAGGGCCCGCGTCCCGGTGCCCGCCCCGGCGCCCCGAAGCCCGGTGGCCGTCCGGCCGGTCCGGGTCAGGGCCAGGCCGCGGCCCGTCCGGGCCAGGGTGGCCAGCGTTCCGGTGGTCAGGCCCCGCGTCCGGGTGCCCGTCCGGCCGGTCCGCGCCCGGGTAACAACCCCTTCACCTCCGGTGGCTCCACCGGCATGGCCCGCCCGCAGGCCCCGCGCCCGCAGGGCGGTCCGCGTCCGGGTGGCCCCGGTGCTCCCGGCGCCGGTCCCCGTCCGCAGGCGCCCGGCGCCCAGGGCGGCGGTCCGCGTCCGCAGGCTCCGGGCGGTTCCCGTCCGAGCCCGGCGGGCATGCCCCGCCCGCAGGGCGGTCCGCGTCCCGGCCCGGCCGGTCCGCGTCCGAACCCCGGCATGATGCCGCAGCGTCCCGCTGCGGGCCCGCGTCCCGGCGGCGGTGGTCCCGGTGGCCGCGGTCCCGGTGGCGGCGGTCGTCCCGGTGGTGGCGGCGGCGGTCGTCCGGGTGGCGGCGGCGGCTTCGCCCGTCCCGGTGGCGGCGGTGGCGGTTTCGCCGGTCGTCCCGGTGGTCCCGGTGGCGGTGGCGCCGGTGGCGGCTTCGCCGGCCGTCCGGGTGGTCCCGGTGGCGGTGGCGGCGGTGGCCGTCCCGGCTTCGGCGGTCGTCCCGGTGGTCCCGGTGGCCGCGGTGGCACGCAGGGTGCCTTCGGCCGTCCCGGTGGTCCCGCGCGTCGTGGTCGCAAGTCGAAGCGGCAGAGGCGCCAGGAGTACGAGGCCATGCAGGCCCCGAGCGTCGGCGGCGTGATGCTGCCGCGCGGCAACGGCGAGGCCATCCGTCTCTCCCGCGGCGCGTCGCTCACCGACTTCGCGGAGAAGATCAACGCCAACCCGGCGTCCCTCGTCGCGGTCATGATGAACCTCGGCGAGATGGTCACGGCCACGCAGTCCGTCTCCGACGAGACGCTGCAGCTCCTCGCGGGCGAGATGAACTACGCGGTTCAGATCGTCAGCCCCGAGGAGGAGGACCGCGAGCTGCTCGAGTCCTTCGACATCGAGTTCGGCGAGGACGAGGGCGACGAGGGCGACCTGGTGGTCCGTCCGCCGGTCGTCACCGTCATGGGTCACGTCGACCACGGTAAGACCCGACTGCTCGACGCCATCCGCAAGACGAACGTCATCGCGGGCGAGGCCGGCGGCATCACCCAGCACATCGGTGCCTACCAGGTCTCGACCGAGGTCAACGACGAAGAGCGCAGGATCACCTTCATCGACACCCCGGGTCACGAGGCGTTCACCGCCATGCGTGCCCGTGGTGCGAAGTCGACCGACATCGCGATCCTGGTCGTCGCGGCCAACGACGGCGTCATGCCGCAGACGGTCGAGGCGCTCAACCACGCCAAGGCGGCCGACGTCCCGATCGTCGTCGCGGTCAACAAGATCGACGTCGAGGGTGCCGACCCGACCAAGGTGCGCGGTCAGCTGACCGAGTACGGCCTGGTGGCCGAGGAGTACGGCGGCGACACGATGTTCGTCGACATCTCCGCCAAGCAGGGTCTGCACATCGACTCGCTGCTGGAGGCCGTGGTCCTCACGGCCGACGCCTCGCTCGACCTGCGGGCCAACCCGGCCCAGGACGCGCAGGGCATCTCGATCGAGTCCCGTCTCGACCGCGGCCGTGGTGCCGTGGCGACGGTCCTCGTCCAGCGAGGCACGCTGCGGGTCGGCGACACGATGGTCGTGGGCGACGCCTACGGCCGAGTCCGCGCCATGCTCGACGACAACGGCAACAACGTCGCCGAGGCGGGCCCGTCGACGCCGGTCCAGGTCCTGGGCCTGACCAACGTCCCGGGTGCGGGCGACAACTTCCTGGTGGTCGAAGAGGACCGTACGGCCCGTCAGATCGCCGAGAAGCGCGCCGCCCGCGAGCGGAACGCGGCCTTCGCCAAGCGCACGCGCCGTGTCTCGCTGGAGGACCTGGACAAGGTGCTCAAGGCCGGCGAGGTCCAGCAGCTGAACCTGATCATCAAGGGTGACGCTTCTGGTTCCGTCGAGGCCCTCGAGTCCTCCCTGCTCCAGCTGGACGTCGGCGAAGAGGTCGACATCCGCGTGCTGCACCGCGGCGTCGGTGCGGTCACGGAGTCCGACATCGACCTGGCGATGGGCTCCGACGCCATCGTGATCGGCTTCAACGTCCGCGCGGCCGGCCGCGCGGCGCAGATGGCCGAGCGCGAGGGTGTGGACGTCCGGTACTACTCGGTCATCTACCAGGCGATCGAGGAGATCGAGGCGGCCCTCAAGGGCATGCTCAAGCCGGAGTACGAAGAGGTCGAGCTGGGTACGGCGGAGATCCGCGAGGTCTTCAAGTCGTCCAAGCTGGGCAACATCGCCGGTGTCCTCATCCGCTCGGGCGAGGTCAAGCGCAACACCAAGGCGCGCCTCATCCGCGACGGCAAGGTGGTCGCGGAGAACCTCAACATCGAGGGCCTGCGTCGCTTCAAGGACGACGTCACCGAGATCCGCGAAGGCTACGAGGGTGGTATCAACCTCGGTAACTTCAACGACATCAAGGTCGACGACGTCATCGCGACGTACGAGATGCGCGAGAAGCCGCGGGCGTAATCGCAGGCGGTGTCTGAAGCTGGCCGGCGGGACCTCGGTCCCGCCGGCCAGCGCCGCGTTCCTGGAGGCGGAGCCCCCAGGGCGGTGCGCGGGAAACCCTGTCGAGCCACCGGCAGGTAAGCGGTACGGTTCTTGATGTCCCCGGCCACACGGACCCGGGGCCATCGATCCCGTACCGGCGGGTGAACCGGTTACACACATGTACGTGGGGACTCTGTCCTTCGACCTCCTCCTCGGCGACGTCCACTCGCTGAAGGAGAAGCGTTCCGTCGTCCGCCCGATCGTCGCCGAACTCCAGCGGAAGTACGCCGTGAGCGCGGCCGAGGTGGACCATATGAACCTTCACCGGCGGGCCCTCATCGGCATTGCCCTGGTCTCCGGTGACGCGGCGCACGTCATCGACGTACTCGACCGGTGCGAACGGCTGGTCGCCGGGCGCCCCGAAGTGGAGCTGCTGTCCGTACGACGGCGGCTGCACGGCGACGACGACTGACCACAGAACCCACAGAACGCAGACAGGAAAGAACGGGAGACGGACCAGTGGCCGACAACGCGCGGGCGAAAAGGCTGGCGGACCTCATCCGAGAGGTGGTGGCCCAGAAGCTGCAGCGCGGGATCAAGGACCCGCGGCTCGGCTCGCACGTCACCATCACGGACACTCGGGTCACAGGTGACCTGCGGGAGGCGACCGTCTTCTACACGGTCTACGGGGACGAAGAGGAGCGGACGGCCGCCGCGGCCGGACTGGAGAGCGCCAAGGGCATCCTGCGCTCCGAGGTCGGCCGCGCCGCCGGCGTGAAGTTCACGCCCACCCTCACCTTCGTCGCGGACGCCCTGCCGGACACCGCCCGGACCATCGAGGACCTCCTCGACAAGGCCCGGCAGTCCGACGCGAAGGTCCGCGAGGCCTCCGCCGGCGCGGCGTACGCGGGCGGAGCCGACCCGTACCGCAAGCCGTCCGACGAGGACGCGACCGAGACGGACGGCGACGCCGCGGAATGACCCAGAAGCACACCACGCCCGACGGCCTTGTCATCGTCGACAAGCCGTCGGGCTTCACCTCTCACGACGTCGTCGCGAAGATGCGCGGGATCGCGCGCACGCGGCGCGTCGGTCACGCCGGCACCCTCGACCCGATGGCGACGGGCGTTCTCGTCCTCGGCATCGAGCGCGCCACCAAGCTCCTCGGGCACCTCGCCCTCACGGAGAAGGAGTACCTGGGCACCATCCGCCTGGGCCAGAACACCCTCACCGACGACGCCGAAGGGGAGATCACCTCCTCCGCCGACGCGTCCAAGGTGAACCGGGCCGCCATCGACGCGGGCATCGCCAAGCTGACCGGCGACATCATGCAGGTGCCGTCCAAGGTCAGCGCCATCAAGATCGACGGCGTGCGCTCGTACAAGCGGGCCCGCGAGGGCGAGGACTTCGACATCCCCGCCCGGCCGGTGACCGTCTCGTCCTTCGCGGTCTACGACGTCCGCGACGCCGTCGCCGAGGACGGCACCGCCGTGCTCGACCTGGTCGTCTCGGTGGTCTGCTCCTCCGGCACCTATATCCGCGCCCTCGCCCGCGACCTCGGCGCCGACCTGGGCGTCGGCGGTCATCTCACCGCACTGCGCCGGACCCGCGTCGGGCCGTACAAGCTCGACTCCGCGAAGACGCTGGACCAGCTCCAGGCAGACCTGACCGTGATGCCGATCGCCGAGGCCGCCACGGCCGCGTTCCCGCGCTGGGACGTGGACGCCAAGCGCTCCCGGCTGCTCGTCAACGGCGTCCGGCTGGAGATGCCCGAGGAGTACGCGGGCGCCGGACCCGTCGCCGTGTTCGACCCCGAGGGGCGCTTCCTCGCGCTCGTCGAGGAGCACCGGGGCAAGGCCAAGAGCCTGGCCATCTTCGGCTGACGCCAAGGCGCACCCGCCTCCGCCCGTGGAGCGGCGGCCGGCCGCGGGGTGGGCCCCTGCCGCCGCTCCACGGTCCCCCCTCGGTTCCCCCATCCTTAAGGTGTATCCAGCCGCCCCCTGCTGTTCACCCGTCCGGGCAGGCGCTCGGAGTGAACCGGGGGAGCGGAAGGGGGCGCTTTCGCCGCGCGACCTGTCCCGCTGATCACCGCGCGCCTACCGTCGAAAGACAGAGCACGGCGCGTGTGTACGGGCACGGGGTGCACGGGCGGGGAGGTACGGCCATGGCGGGACGCGGCCCGCGGACCGGAGGCGGTCGCCGGGCGGCGGCGGACGGGACGCGGGAACAGACGAGCGGTGCCGGCCCTGCGGGCGGCACGACGCGGACGAGCGGGACCGCGCGGATGCGCGGCGCCGGCCGAACTGGCGGTGTCGGCCCGGTGGGCGGCACCGGCCCGGTGGGGGGTGCCGCATCGGCCGGCGGCAGCGCCGGGACGGCCGACGCCGTCGCCCTGGTCCGCATCCACGATCTCGCCGGACGCCCCCGCGGGGTCGGTTTCCTCGCCGACCACCAGGGCACCCTCCTCACCAGCCACGAGACCGTCGACGGTCTGCCCCGGCTGGTCCTGCACGCCGCCGGGGACCGTACCTGCGTGGTCGACGCCGACGCCGTCACCCCGCTGCCCGCCCTCGACCTGGCCCTGGTCCGCACCGAGGGCCTGGACGTGGAGCCGCTGCCGCTGACCGTACGGGAGCGGATCGCGGCCGGCACCTACGTACGGATCCTGGCCGGCTGCTGGCGCGAGGCGCGGGTCCTGGCCGCCACCCAGGTGACGTACACCGCCACAGACCGCTTCCACCTCGTGGACGACGCGCTGGAGCTGGCGATCGGCACGGCCGGCCGGGACGCGCTGCGACTGGGCGGCGGCGCGGCCGGGGGGCCGGTGCTCGACGCCGACACCGGCGCGGTGCTCGGCGTCCTGGGCACCGCCCTGCACTCCGCCCAGCGCGACACGGGCTTCGCGGTGCCGCTGCGGCCCGCCGACGGCCCCCTCGCCGAGCTGCTCGCCCGCAACGCGGCCACCGTGCCCGGGTACGGCGCCGACCTCAACCTGGCCGGCGTGCTGGAACTGACCGCCACCTCGGTCGGCCAGGACGGCTCGCCCGGCGCCCTCGCCCGCTCCGCCGGCCGGACCGGGGGCGCCGTACCGTGCCCCCTGGAGCCCGTCGAACGAGCCGATGTGGCAAGGGAGTTGGACGCCTTCGGCGACGGCGGACGGGCCGTGCTCGGCCTCGTCGGCGCCCCCGGCAGCGGTCGTACGACGGAACTCGCCGCCCTCGCCGCCCGCCGCGACCGGGCCGAGCGGCCCGCCCCTACGCTGTGGCTGCGCGGCGCCGATCTGCGGGACGCCGACGACTCCGTGGCCGACGCGGTGCGCCGCACGCTGGAACGCGCCGCCCGGATCGTCGTCGCCGCCCGCTCCGCCCACCCCGCGGACGTCGGCGACCTCGCCCCCGAGCGCCTGGCGCGGCTCGCCGCGCGGGCCGGCCGACCCCTGCTGCTGCTCCTCGACTGCCCCGAGGAGATGCCACCCGTCCTCGCTCACCGGCTGCCCCAGTGGACCAAGGGGACGGCCGACTGGTTGCGGGAGACGGGGGCGCGGCTGGTGGTGGCCTGCCGGGAGGAGTACTGGGAGCGAGCCGGGGCGGAGTTCCCGGCGGGGCTGCTGCATACGCCTGCCGGCGCGTTGCCCGCCTCTGACGGCTTGTCAGGCGCTCCTGCCGGCTCGCTGCACGCCGCCGGTGGCCTGTCGCACGCCGCTGTCGGCGCACCGCACGCCCCTGCCGACCTGTCGCATGCCTCCGGTGGCTTGTCGCACGCCGCTGTCGGCCCGCCGGACGCTTCCGGTGGCTTGTCGCGTACCTCTGTCGGCGGGCCGCAGGCCTCCGCCGATCTGTCGCAAGTCTCCGGTGACTTGTCGCAGACCCCTGCCGACCCGCCGCACGCCCCTTCCGGCCCGCTGCACGACCTCGCCGGCCCGCTGCACGACCTCGCCGGCCCGCCGCACGCCCTCGCCAGCCCGTCGCACACCTCCGCCGACCAGCCGCACGCCCCCGCCGACCCACCGCACGACCCCGCCGACCAGCCGCACGCCCCGCCACACCTGCCCCGCACCCCAGCCGAACGGCACGGCCCCCTCCCGCCCTGCGTGCGGCTCGCCGACCTCACCCCGGACGAGGCCCGTCGGGCCCGCTCCCGCCACGACGTCCCCGACGGTGCCCTCGCCGACCGGGACGCCCGGCATCCGCTCACCCTCCGGCTGTACTCCGAGGTCCGCGCCGCACTCCCGGACGCCCAGGCCGCCCGGCCCGTCGACCGGCATGAGGTCTTCGCCGCCTACCTCGACCTCATGTGTCTGCGCATCGCGGTGCGCCTCGCCGTAGAGGGCGGCCTGCGTGGCACGGCCGTACGGCGGCTCGCGGCGCGGGTGGCCGGGCAGGTGCACGAGGCCGCCCGGCGCAGCCTCGGCCCCGGGCAGGGCGAACTGGACCGTGAGTCCTTCGAGGCCGTGTTCCCGTGGGGGCCCGCCCCGGCCCGGCTCGGCGGCGGGACCGGGTGGGCCTCCGCCGTGCTCACCGAGGGCCTCCTGGTCCCGGCCGGCGGCGGCTACCGCTTCGCCCACGAGGAACTGGCCGACTGGATCCAGGGCATGCACCTCGACCTGGACGAGGCCCTGCACGCCCTGGTCCACCGCCCCCGCGGCCCCCGGGGTGCCCACCCGGTCCCCGTGCCGTACCACCGCGTCGGCCCGGTCGTCCAAGCCCTGCTTCTCCTCGGCCGCCAGCACAGTCCCCGCCAACTCTCTTTCAAGCTGAGGGACTTGGTGGAAGCCCTGGACCAGGATCCCGGCTCCTGGTGGGCCGCTCGGCTACTCGCCCGGACCCTGCTGCAGGTGCCCGACGCGACCCCGTACACGGAAGTGCTGCGCCTGCTCGCCGACCGTGTCGTCGCCTGGAGCCGGGAGCAGCAGACCGTACCCGCCGAGTTCGGGCCCGTCTTCTGGACCGCTCTGGCCGTCTCCGGCACCGAGCGCCTCGACCTGCTGCGCCGGCTCGTACCGGCCGACCAGGCCCCGTCGGAGGCCCCTGCCCAGGCCGAGCGCTACCTCGACGCCGTCGCCCGACTGCTCGCCACCGAGCCCGCCGCCGTACAGCCACGGCTGACGGGATGGTTCGACGACGAGCGCCCGCTGCCCGCGACCCCGCACGCCACCGTGGCGACCGCCGCGCAGGCGCTGCTGCACACCCACCGGCACGGCGCCCTGGACGACCTCACCGAGGCGCTGGTCGACAGCGCCCACCGGCGGGCCGACGAGCTGCTCGACATCCTCGCCGAGGAAGAGCCCTCGGCCGTCTGCCGGGCCGTGGACCGCTGGGCGCACGACGAGCGCCCCGCCCGCCGGGTCGCCGCGGTCGCGTTCGGGCTCCGTACGGCCCCCCACGTCCGCTCGGCGGCCGACCGCGAGCTGCTGCGCTACGCCGCGCTCGCCGCGCTCGCCCACCCCGCCGACCGCGCCCTGCACGGCGGCGCCCTCGCCCTCCTGGTGCACGATCCGCGCACCCGCGACCGGTATCTCACCGAGGCCCTGCGGCACTTCGCCGACGGCGACCCCCGGTTCCCGCCCGCCGCCCTGGTCCCGGCCCTGGCCACCCACACCGGACCGGTCCTGGAGGCCTTCCGCGCCCGGCTGCGCGGCCCGGAGGCACCCGCGGCGCTGCGCACCCTCGCCGACGTCACCACCCCCGACCTGGCCCGCCGTATCGCCGCCCTCGTGCGGGAGGCGGTGGAGCTGCGACCGGAGACCGCAGGGGACGTCGCCGCCCACGTCGACCGCCGCCTCGAGCAGGGCCCCACCGCGCGTCCCGTGCTGCTGCCCCTGGTCACGGGGCTCCTGGACGGCGGCCCGGAACAGGTCCGGGCGGCCCTCGCCACTGTCCTCAGCGCCCCCGGCACGCCCGCCTCCCGCCCGGTGCGCCGCGAACTCCTGGAGGTCCTGCTCGCCCACGAGCGGGAACCGGCCGTCCTGGCCGCCGTGCTGCAGACGGCGGTCCGGCATGTCGACACCTGCGTGGACGAGGTCCGCGGCCTTGTCCACCGCACCGGTCTGCTCCTCGTCCGCACCCCCGACGGCGCCACACGCTTCGACCGCGGCCTGGTCGATCTTGGCCGCCAGGTGCCCGGCTTCGCCGCGCTGATGGCCCGCTGGCTGGCCGACGCCCCGGACGACTGGGCCGCCGTGGTGGGCCCCAGCACCTGCCGCATGATCGAGAACCTGGCGGGGGCGGGCGTACCGGCCTGAATCGATGCGCCGAACGTGCCCCCCGTCACAGCGACGATGCCGATGCCGACGCGGGCCACCCGGCATGGCACCCTTAGACCTGCACAAGAGGTCAAGGTAGGCACGAGCACGGGTTCGAGGAGCGGTGACAGTGCAGCGCTGGCGTGGCTTGGAGGACATCCCCGAGGACTGGGGGCGCAGCGTCGTCACCATCGGTTCCTACGACGGTGTCCACCGAGGCCACCAGCTGATCATCAAGCACGCGGTCGACCGCGCCCGCGAGCTGGGCGTTCCCGCCGTCGTGGTCACCTTCGACCCGCACCCCAGCGAGGTCGTCCGCCCCGGCAGCCACCCGCCGCTGCTCGCCCCGCACCACCGGCGCGCCGAGCTGATGGCGGAGCTGGGCGTCGACGCATGCCTGATCCTCCCCTTCACCACCGAGTTCTCGAAGCTGTCGCCCGCCGAGTTCGTCGTCAAGGTGCTGGTCGACAAGCTGCGCGCCAAGGCGGTCGTGGAGGGCCCGAACTTCCGCTTCGGCCACAAGGCGGCCGGCGACGTGGAGTTCCTCGCCGAGCAGGGCAAGATCTACGACTTCGAGGTCGAGGTCGTCGACCTGTACGTCACCGGGGATGCGGGCGGCGGCCGTCCGTTCTCCTCGACCCTGACCCGGAACCTGGTCGGCGAGGGCGACGTCGCGGGCGCCCGCGAGATCCTGGGCCGCCCGCACCGGGTGGAGGGCATCGTCGTGCGCGGCGCCCAGCGCGGCCGTGAACTGGGCTTCCCCACGGCCAACGTCGAGACGCTCCCGCACACCGCGATCCCCGCCGACGGCGTCTACGCCGGCCTGCTGCACGCCCAGGGCGAGGTCATGCCGGCCGCGATCTCCGTCGGCACGAACCCGCAGTTCGACGGCACCGAGCGCACGGTGGAGGCGTACGCCATCGACCGCGTCGGCCTCGACCTGTACGGCCTGCACGTCGCCGTCGACTTCCTCGCCTATGTGCGCGGCCAGGCCAAGTTCGACTCCTTGGAGGCCCTGCTGGAGCAGATGGCCGTGGACGTCCAGCGGTGCCGGGAGATCGTGGCCGCGGAGAAGTAGGCCGACGGAGCAGCAGGCCGAGGGAGCAGCAGGTCCTCCTCGCGCAGCGAAAGGGCGGCCGGTGCGGAAGACGCACCGGCCGCCCTTCTTCATGCCGCCCTACTGCTGGGGCGGCTGCTGCCCCTGAGGAGGCTGCGGAGGCTGCGGGTGACCCTGCTGCGGCGGGTAGGGCTGACCGGGGGCCTGCGGCGGGTAGGGCTGGCCCGGGGCCGGCGGGGCCGGCGGGGCCGGCGGGTGCGGCTGCTGCGGCTGTGCCGGATAGGGCTGCGGCGGCCCGGTGTACAGCTCCTGGACGGGGACCGGCGCGTACGGCTGGCCCTGCTGAGGCGGATACGGCTGTCCCTGCGGATAGGGCTGACCCGGCATCGGCTGGCCCGGCATCGGCGGGGCGGCCACCGGTGGCGGGTTGCCGTCGCTGGTCCACAGCCCGTGCGACTGCTGGTGCCGTACGAAGTCCTCGGCGACCATGGCCGCGAGGTTGAAGTACGCCTCCCGCACCTTGGGCCGCATCATGTCCAGGTCCACCTCGGCACCGGCGGCCAGGTGCTCGTCGAACGGCACCACGACGACCCCGCGGCAACGGGTCTCGAAGTGCGCCACGATGTCCTCGACCTTGATCGTCTTTCCGGTCTCGCGGACCCCGGAGATCACCGTGATGGAACGGGAGACGAGGTCGGAGTACCCGTGCGCGGACAGCCAGTCCAGCGTCGTACTGGCGCTGCTCGCACCGTCCACCGACGGCGTCGAGATGATGATGAGCTGGTCGGCGAGGTCGAGCACGCCGCGCATGGCGCTGTACAGCAGGCCCGTGCCCGAGTCGGTGAGGATGACCGGGTACTGCCGGCCGAGCACGTCGATGGCGCGCCGGTAGTCCTCGTCGTTGAACGTGGTCGACACGGCCGGGTCCACGTCGTTGGCGATGATCTCCAGACCGGAGGGCGCCTGCGAGGTGAACCGGCGGATGTCCATGTACGAGTTGAGGTACGGGATCGCCTGGACGAGGTCACGGATGGTGGCCCCGGTCTCCCGGCGAACCCGCCGCCCGAGCGTACCGGCGTCCGGGTTCGCGTCGATGGCGAGGATCTTGTCCTGCCGCTCGATGGCGAGAGTGGAGCCGAGGGCGGTGGTGGTGGTCGTCTTGCCGACGCCACCCTTGAGGCTGATCACCGCTATCCGGTAGCAGGAGAGCACCGGCGTGCGGATCAGCTCCAGCTTCCGCTGCCGTTCGGCCTCTTCCTTCTTCCCGCCCAGCTTGAACCGGGACGAGGCGGCGGTAGGCCGGCCGCTCCTCGCCTTCTGCCTCTTGTTGTTGAGCAGCCGGTCCGAGGACAGCTCCACGGCCGCCGTGTAACCCAGCGGCGCGGCACCGGGGTTGGTCGGCTGCCGCTGGTCGTGCTGCATCGGCTGCGGCCATGCGGCACCGGCCCGGGGGTCGACCGGTTGCTGCGGGGCCTGAGGGGCCTGCGGGACGGCGGCGGCGTCGACACCCTGCGGGTTCTGGGGGTTCTGGGGGGCCTGAGGGGCCTGCGGGTTCTGGGGTGCCGGGGCCTGCGGGAAGCCGTATCCGCCGGGCTGGGGCTGGGGGTTGGGCATGCCGGGCTGCGGGAAGCCGTAGCCGCCTTGCGGGGTGGGGCCGTTGGGGGCCGGCTGGGGCGCCGGGGGCTGGGGGAAGCCGTATCCGCTGGGCTGGGGCTGGGGCTGGGGGTTGGGCATGCCGGGCTGCGGGAAGCCGTAGCCGCCTTGCGGGTTCGGGCCGGCCGGGGGCTGCTGCGGTCCCGGAGCGGGGGCACCGGGGACGGGAGTGCCGGGGGCGTACGGCTGACCGGGCTGGCCCGGCTGGTTCCAGGCGGCGGGCGCGGGCTGCGGCGCCTGCGGCTGGAACGGCGGCTGCTGGCCGGGCACGCCGCCGGGACCCTGCGCCTGCGGCTGCGGCTGCGGCTGCGGCTGGGGCTGAGCGGGCATCGGGCCCGGCTGCTGCGGCGCGGGCTGCGCGGGCCACTGGGCCGCCGGGCTGGGGGCGGCGGGCTGGTAGGAGGGCGGCAGCGGGGGCACGCCGGCCTGCGGCGCGGGCGGCGGCGTCCACGCCGGCACCGCGTCCTGGGGCACGGGCGGAGCGGGCTGAGCGGGCGGTACGGCGGCGGCCTGCGGGACGCTGTCCTGGGGCGTGCTGTCCTCGGGCGCGCCGGTCTGCGAGGCGAGGGCCGGGGACTCCGGTACGGCCGACTCGGTGACCTCGGCGGAGTCGTCCTGCGACACCGCCGCCTCCGGAGCCTCGGGAGCCCCGGCCGCGGCGGCGCCATCGGGCTCGCCCTCGCCCTGGTCCTCGCTCGCTTCCTCGGCGTTGTCCTTCTCGGCGTCCTCGACGGTGCCGTCGGCCGATGCGGCGGCCTCGTCGGCCGTGGTGACGTCCTCGGCCTCCTCGGCGCCGTCAGCGCTCTCGGCGTCCGCGTCCGCATGCGCGTCAGCGATCGCCTCGGCGGAAGCCTCGTCCTGCGCCGGGCCCTCGCCCGCCGCGCCCTTCTCCATGGCGGCGGCGCGCTCCGCGATCTCGGCGATCTCACGCTTCAGCGCGACCGCGGAGAACCGCATGGTCGCCCCGCTCTCCAGGTCCCCGTTGCTGGACTCTGCCTCGGCCTCACCCGAAACAGAAGGCACGGAAGGCACGGAAGGCGCAGACGGCGCGGAGTAGGCGGACGGAGCCGGAGCCGGAGTCGGACTCGGAGCCGGAGTCGGAGCCGGAGCCGGAGCCTCCGGCTGGGGCACCGGCTGCTGCAGCTCGAAGCCCTCGGGCAGCTTCGGCATCGGGACCGGGTTCCCGACGGGCGGCGCGGGCGGCGCGGGCGGCGCGGGCGCCACGGGCGGTGCCGGGGGCGCCACGGGCGGTGCCGGGGGCGGCGGGGCGTACGGAGTCCCGGAGGGCGGCGTGCTCTGCTGCTGGGCAACGGGTGCGCCCGGGAACGGCGTCATACCGGAACCGTTCGAGTCGCCCATACCGCCCGCGGGCGTCCCCGGCTCGCCGGACGTGCCGGACGCGTTCTGCGTGTACCAGGCCGGGGGAGCGTAGTCGATGGTGAACTCGCCGGTGGTCTCGACGGCCTCCGCGTCGGGCTGGTCATCGCCGGGTGTGGCCCAGCCCCCGCGCATCCCGTCCCGATCGCTGCTCACAGTTCCTCCTGGTGTGGTCGAGCACCCTCATGCCGTGCCGGGGCGACCATGTCGTGTCGTTCCGAGTCGTCCGTAGTCGTTTCGAGGCAGTCCGCATCCACCGGTCTTCCCCCTGGGACACCGACGCCCGGTCACGGGTTCTGGCATCGCTCCCGATCCCAGCCTAATCATCCGGAGCCGTACCCCGGCAGGCCCGCCCACCTCTCGGCATGCACCCACCGGTCACAGCGCAGGCCGAAGTGCCCTGCACGCCTTCCGTATTGTCGACCGGATCGCCGAAGGAACCGTAAACAAATCGTGGAGCAAATCGGGTGGCAGTGGTGGACAGGCGACGAAACCAGACCTGCCCGACCAGCGAACAAACGGGACGGGAAAGGTCAGTTCAGTCCATCCGGCGCGGCGTGCCCAGCAATCCGGTCTCGGCGTCGGTGGGTTGGGTCAGCACGTACTGCCGGTCACGGTCCGTGCACCACAGCGTGACGCCGTCGGGCAGCGCCGGCAGCGACTCCACCTCGGTCCGGGACAGCCCCATCGTGCGCCCGAGTTCCGCGGCCTCGTCCGGTGAGACCCGCTGGATACCGGTGAGCCGCGACTGTCGCAGCAGCCGGGGCGCGACCGGGCTCAGATACGGCAGCAGGGTCAGCACCGACTGCCACGGCCCCGACACCACCCGGCCGCGCGGCGGACGCATACCGCAGTCCCGCACCACCAGCACGGGCGTACCGGCCGAGGCGCCCTGCGGCGGCACCCGGCCCACGTCGTACACCGAGAGGCCGTTCTGGCCACCGCCCATGGCGTGCACCATCTGCATCCAGGCCTGTGGCCGGCCCGTCTCCACCGCGACCCGGGCGCCCGTGGCCGCCGTACGCAGCGCCAGCACCTGCGCGGTCCACAGGCCGCCGATGAGCACGACGTCGTACGGCGTGGGCCGGTTGATGCCCAGGACGGCCGGCTGACCCTCGGCGTCGACGCCGGCCACCACACCGTCGTCCCCGATGGGCAGGGCGAGCGACTCCAGTTGCGGGACGGGCAGCGAGTGCCGGCCGTGCCGGGGGCCGATCAGCCCCAGCCCGTGCCGCAGCCGCTCCACCGTCCCCCGCAGGCCGGACGCCGCCGGTGCCTGTCCCGGGCCGGCGCCGGGAGCGCCGGGGGCCTGGGGATTCATCGTCGGGATCGTCGTCACCGCGCACCTCCGAGGGGCAGCGTGGCCAGCATGCCGGGCAGTTGCTCACGGTCGAGCCGGGCGAGCCCGGCACCGGCCTGGCGTGCCGCGGCCTCCAACGCCCGCCGGGCGGCCACGAGTTCGTCGTCGCTGCGGCCGGTCACCCGCAGGTGCCCGCACAGCGAGACCTCCTGCCGCTCCCCGTGCGCGAGGGTGAGGCTGAAGGTCGTGGCCAGGGCCGGTATCGCCGTGACCCGGGCGACGAACTGCGGGAGCGACTCGCCCCGTCCGCCGCCCAGTTGGGGCCACCGCCGGACCCAGTACGTCGTATGCCGCCGGTTGTCGCAGCGCCAGCTCCGCCCGGACTCCTCCGTGCGCCGCTCGCGCGTCTCGCTGCGGCCCGCCTCCGCGGTGACCAGCGGGTTGGCGCAGGCCGAGGTGGCGAGCGCGGCGACCAGCTCCTCCTCGTCCAGCACGCGCGCGCGGAAACCGGCGCCGCTCAGCCGGCTCGCCAGATGGTCCGCGGTCCGCACTACACACTTCTGCGCGCCGAGCAGACCGCCCCCGCGCGCGGCCACCGCCTCCGCACACAGCTCGGGGTCGAGCTTCAGCGCGATCCAGGTGATGCGCACCGCCGGGGCGCCCGTCTGCTCCTGCAGCGGCTGGTAGTTGGAGACGGCCACGGACTGCTGGGGCAGATGCAGCGCGGGCGCCGGCTGCGTGTGCAGCACGATCTGCGCCGACTCCAGCCGGATGCCGTCCACCTCCAGCGCGTCGCGCACCAGGCCCAGCGGCAGCGGCTGCCGGCTGCGCTCGGCGCGCAGCGCGGTCGCGTCGGCCTCCACCTGGAGCACGGCCGTGACGAACGTCCCGTCCCCGACGATGCCGACCGGACGCCGGTCGCGGACGCCGTACGAATGGGTGCGCAGGGCCGGCTCGCACTCCACCGCCGGGACCAGGCCGGGCTCCGTGCCCGCCGGTATCGGCGTGCTCGCGGCCCGCTTGCGGCGCGCGCGCAACTCCCGCGCGGTGGAGAGCCACTCCGGCACGGAGCGCCCGCGCCGCGGCACGAAGGCCAGCAGCACCAGCGCCACGGCCACGACACCGGCCGGCACCAGCGCCAGCGTCCCGATGACCCAGCCGACGAGGAGGACGGCGAGCGCCAGCTCCACCAGTACGAGCCGTTGCAAACGGAACGAACCGGCCTGACCCGGCCGGGACCTGAGGCCGGGCGTGACAGCCGGCGACGCCGCGCCGCGCTGCTCCGGCCCTCCGCCGGGCACCGGCGCGGACCCGGCCGTACGACCGCGTGCCGCCGAACGGCCGCGCGCTCGCGTCCGCGTTCCGGAAGCCATCACTCCATCCCCCCGATTTGCTCACAACTCCTGGGAACCAGGCCACTGATCAAGGCCCTTGAGGGCCCAGGTACCCTACCCGCTCCACGAGACTCGCTCTGTACCAGGCATAGTAGGGGCCGGGTCCGACAACGGAGGGCGGGGGAGCGTGGTCCCCGGGCGCGCTCCGCTTGAGACACGGGGAGAAACAGGCACAGATGGCATCTCGGCGGGACCAACTCAACGCCTACACCTTCGCGAAGCGCCGCATGCTCGCGTCGTTCGTGCAGTCGTCACCGGATGCCTCGGACGAGGGGGCGCCGCGACCGCTGCGCGCGATCGTGCCCGGCGCGATCGTCGGCGCGGTCGTTCTCGCGGCCTTCGGGGCCTGGGGCATGTTCAAGCCGACCGCACCCGAGGGCTGGGACGAACCCGGCCAGAAGGTGATCATCGCCAGCAAGTCCACCACTCGCTATGTGGTGTTGACGACGGACCACAAGACCCAGCTCCACCCGGTCCTCAACATGGCGTCCGCCAAGCTCGTCCTCGACACGCAGGGCGGCGGCGGTGTCGACGTCGTCACCGTCGACGAGTCGATCCTCGACAGCGGCAAGATCCCGCACGGGGTCACCATCGGCATCCCGTACGCCCCCGACCGGCTGCCCTCCGACAAGGAGGCGGGCGCCAAGAAGCACTGGGCCGTCTGCGAACGCCCCAGCGGCAGCGGCAGCTCCATCCAGAAGGCCGCGTTCGTCCTGGCCAAGCGCGACCTGGACCGGACCGAGGGCGCCAAGCAGAAGCTGCACGGCGGCGAACTGCTGTACGTCACCACCCCGTCGGACGGCAAGCAGTACGTCGTGGACGCGCAGGGCTGGGCGTACCAGGTGGACGGCACGGACACCCTGCTGCTGCGCACCCTCGTGGGCGACGACCGCCGGCCCCAGAAGGTGACGCAGGCGTGGATGGCGACCCTGCACACGGGCGAGGAGATCAGCTTCCCGACGATCCCCGGCGCCATCGGCGCCCCGGCGAACGCCCCCGGCCAGCTGGACAGCACCGCCAACCGCGTCGGCATGGTGCTCCGGGCGCCGGTCAACGGCCAGGAGCAGTACTACGTGGTGCTGAAGGGCCGCGTCGCACACGTCTCCGACTTCGTCGCACAGCTGCTCCTGGCCAGCCAGGACCTCGTGAAGCTGGGCCAGAACGGGCACCCGCAGGAGGTCAGCTCGGGCGCGATCCAACCGGGGGCACCCTTCGCCACCGACCACAAATGGCCCACCGAAACCCCCAGCGCGGTCAACGAGGCCTCCACGGCCGAGGGCAGCCGCAACACCGTCTGCAACGTCCTGCGCGACGTCGACGGCAAGGACGGCGGTACGACCCTGAGCACCTGGGCGAGCACCGACTTCCCGGCGGTCCTGGCCACCGGTTCCTCCAGCGCGTACGTCACCGCGGGCTCCGGCCAGCTCTACCGCCAGTTCCAGGGCAAGGAGACCAAGGCGGGCCCCGTCTTCCTGGTCACCGACACCGGCCTGCGCTACGCCCTCCAGTCCAACGACGACAGCGCCACCGACGACGCCGGCATCGGCATCACGCCCAAGCAGCGCAAGCAGCTCCAGCAGGAGGCCAAGCTGGCGCAGACCCGCCTCGGCTACGCCGGCGTGGACCCCACCCCGATTCCCGCCGCCTGGTCGGAGTTCTTGCCGACGGGCCCCCGCCTGTCGACGGCGGCGGCCCGCCAGCCGCAGGGCTCGTGAGATGGGGACCCTGACGCGACTGCGATCGCGCTCCACGTATGCGCGGCGCCGTACCGCCCTGTGGGCGGCGGCCCTGGCCACGACGGCCACGACGGCCACCGTGCTCTCGGCGCCGGCGGCGTCCGCGGACTCGGTCTCCGACGAGTGCACGTTCTCCAAGTCGAACCACAAGTACACGGGGACCCCCTGGGCCCTGCAGCGCGTCAACCTCGACGAGCTGTGGACCCAGTCGAAGGGCAAGGACGTGAGGGTCGCGGTAATCGACACGGGCGTAGACACGACGAACCCCCAACTCACGCACGCCGTGTCGTCATCCCTGGGCGCGAACTACCTGCCCGCCAAGGACAGCAAGGGCCAGAAACTCGAGCGCGGCAAGTCCAACGGCACCACGGACACCGTGGGCCACGGCACGCGCGTGGCCGGCATCATCGCCGCCCGCCAGATGACGGGCACCGGCTTCGTGGGCCTGGCCCCCAAGGCCACGATCATCCCGATCAAGCAGAACGACTCCGAGGGCCACGGCACGGCCCTCACGCTGGCCCGCGCCATCCGGCACGCGATCGAGGTCAAGGCCCAGGTCATCAACATCTCGCAGGACACCGCGAACGCCGTGGCCCCTGCGGTCGACCTGCACAACGCGATCAACGAAGCGCTGGCGAAGCAGATCGTCGTCGTCGCCTCGGCGGGCAACGACGGCCTGGGCGGCAACGTGAAGAAGACCTATCCGGCGTCGTACGAAGGCGTCCTGGCCGTAGCTGCCTCGGACCGCAACAACGAGAAGGCGGCCTTCTCCCAGTCGGGCGACTTCGTAGGCGTAGCGGCCCCCGGCGTCGACATGATCTCCACGGTCCCCAAGGGCGGCCACTGCTCGGACAACGGCACGAGCTTCTCCGCGCCGTACGTGGCCGGCGTGGCCGCGCTGATCAGAGCGAAGCACCCCACCTGGACGGCCCGCGAGGTCGTCGCCCAGATCGAGCAGACCGCCGAACGCTCCATCGCCGGCCACGACCGCCTGGTCGGCTGGGGCGTCGTGGACCCGGTCCGCGCCCTCACGGAGGACGACCACCCGATCGAGTCACCCCACCCCGACACAGGCCTCACCCACGCGGAGGCCCCCACCGCCGCCAAACTGACCCTCGGCGAAACCCCCGAGGAACGCAACGCCCGCCTCGCGACGTACGTCGCCATCGGCGCGGGGGTCCTGGTGGCGGGCCTCGGCGGGGGAGCGGTGGCGGTACGGGACGCACGCCGCAGGAAGCTGAGGACGAGCACCGGAGCATGACGAAGATGTCACTGATCGGCTTCGCCGTGGCCGCCGCACTCCTTGTGGCGGCCTGCGTCCCCGACGCGGCCTCGAGGCTGTGACCCAGCGCCGTCAGGATGCTGTTGAGCGGTTCGTTGCCGGTGCCGAGTTGGCCGGAGGGGTTGGGAGCTGCTGGAGTGTGGCTGAGTCCGAGTGAGTGCTGGCATGCATGAGTGTGTGCCGGTGGTTCTGTGTTGCGGCGCGCGAGTGCCTGGAAGGGGACAGAGATTCTTGCGTCGAATGTGTGACCTTTCCGGGCGGTGGTCGTTGGATGCGATGAAAGGATCTTCGGCGCAGGTACGGGGGTGAGGGTTGGGCGGGCTGCGGGAGCTGGCTGCGTCGTTCGTGGTGCCCGGCCCGGCGGGGGTGGCCGTCCGGACCCGGCTGCGTGCGTCGGCGACGGATGCTGCGGTGCTGGCCGAGGTGGGAGCGCTCCTCGGCTCCCTGGCCGCCGCGGATCTCGCGGTGCGGTCCCGGCAGGGCCTGGGCCACGACGCGGGCGCGTGGGCGGCGCGGAAGCGGGCGCTGACGGGGGTCTCGTCGGCCCGCTGGGCGGGCAGCATCACCAAGGCCACGCACGACCAGTGGGCGCTCGCGCGGCGTGGGCAGGCGGTGGAGATGGCCTGGCTGCGCGGGCAGATCACGTCCATTGAGGCCCGCCTCGCCCGGCCGCTGGGCGCCAAGGCCGACAAGCAGGCGGGTCTGCCGCGCGGCTACGGCTCGCGGGCGGAGTGGCATGCCAAGTCCCGGCGCGTGCACGTACTCAAGGACCGGCTGGCCACGGCGGAGGCGGACTGGGCGGCGGGCCGGGTGCACGTGCTGCGCGGCGGCAAACAGCTCGCCCGGCTGCGCCATCACCTGGACCAGGCCGGGCTGGACGAGCGGGCGTGGCGGCAGCGCTGGCAGGCCGCACGGATGTTCCTGGCCGCCGACGGGGAGTCCGGCAAGCGCCTGGGCAACGAGACCATCCGCATCACCACCACTGGGCACATCTCGATCAGGCTCCCCGCCGCCCTGGCCCGTCTCGCCAACGCCCCGCACGGCCGGTACGTGCTGGACGCGGTCGTGGAGTTCAAGCACCGGGCCGGAGAATGGCTGGACCGGATCACCGCCGACCGGGCGGTGGCCTACCGCATCCACCACGACACCGTACGAGGCCGCTGGTATGTGACCGCCTCATGGCAGCGCGCCCCCGTCCCCGTGCTGCCGCTAGAGGCGGCCCTCGCCCGCGGTGTGGTGGCGGTGGACATGAACGACGACCACCTCGCCGCCTGGCACCTGGACGTGCACGGCAACCCCGTCGGCGAACCCCGGCGCTTCTTCTACGACCTGTCCGGCAGCACCCAGCATCGCGACGCCCAGATTCGGCACGCGCTGACCCGGCTGCTGCACCACACCCGCCACAGTGGGGCCGCGGCGATCGCGATCGAGGATCTGGACTTCACCGACGGCACATCCCGGGAGAAGCACGGCCGCAACAAGCGCTTCCGACGGCTGATCTCCCGTTTCCCGACCGCGCGGCTGAAGGCCCGGCTGGTGGCGATGGCCGCCGAGCAGGACATCGCCGTCGTCGCGGTCGACCCCGCCTACACCAGCCGCTGGGGCGCCCAGCACTGGCAACAGCCCCTCACCACGAAGACCCGTAAGACCACTCGCCACGACGCTGCGGCCGTGGCGATCGGACGACGCGCCCTCGGGCACCCGATCCGGCGACGGACGGCACCGCCCCGCAACGACCGGAGTGATCGTTGCGGGCATCGGACCGCCCAGGCCGGACCGGGTGCCCCGGGGCGTGAGGGACCCCGCCCCCGCATTCCCGGACCACGCACCAGATGCGTGCCGCCCGGACGCGGAGCGAAAGCGGGCGACCAGCGTGCCCAACACCGTTCGGAGCACGCGGCTGAGCAGCTGTCCTGGCAACAGGACTCGCTCCCGCTCAGTCTTTAGGAACGGTTGAAGCCGTAGGTGAGTCGTAGTTGCCGTAACGCAGCAGACTGCCGAGTACCTGGTAGCTGTACGGCTTGTTTCATTGCCCCTCTCCCACCCGATGTGCTGGGTACCGAGGCGTCTGAACTCCGCGCCCCAGTTGGCGTAGAGATGTTGGGCAGCCCCGTCTGCGGCCCGCCGAGCCCCTGGCGAACTAACCGTCCGTTCGGCGGAGTTGAAGCGCAACAGCTCGTTGACCTCACGAGGTCCCCCACCACCGTCCGCTGGTAACTGGTTGACGCGCATGTGAGTCGATCGCTGTCCGGCTGCCTGGGCCTTGAGTTGCTCCCGCTCGTCCCATGATGAAAGTTCGGAAGGGGGCTGCATCCGGTGTCTCGAGCAACCTGTGGGTCGAACTGTTCGGCAACGCGGCAACTGCCTGTACAGGGGGAGGTTTTGTGGTTGCAAAGTTCCCATGTTGCCGGGCCGGAGGCGCGGGCCGAACGGGGTGGATGTGAAGCTTCTGCGCAGATGCCTACAAGCTTCTGCCCCGATTGACCCTGTTGTCGGTCTTGAGTGGTCCGGAGTCGGTCAGTTCGGGACGGCATTGCAACTGAACTGTCGCAGAGCTCAGTTGGCCGCGATTTACACAGTGACTACAGTGGTCGACGAAAGATGCGGGGAGCGCGGGTGTGTGCTCCCTGGTCTGTCAAGAGCTGTACAAACGGGGATACGGGGAAGGGATCGCGGTGGGTGACGGTGGCCGCTCGGATCTGAGGCGTGGCGTCGAAGCGCTGTCCAAGTTCAAGGAAGACGTCGACAAGGCCCTGACCAAGTTCGATGAGTCTCCGGGCAGCGCGTCCAAGATCGCGCATCACGCTCTCAGTCGTACCTCGTTCAGTGGTACCCAGATCCCGTTCGGTGAGGCGCACGACCTGCACTCGCAGTACGAACATGTCCACGAGCGCCTCGTGTACCTGTCGAAGACCCTGGGGTTGCATATCGAGGCTCTGACGCTCGCCGCGCACGCGACCGATGCCACGTACGACCTCACTGAGGACGAAGTGAGGCGCCGGTTCTGGAAGATCAAGTCGCAGCTCGACGAGGAGTACCAGAAGGCGACGAACAAGCACGAGCCGAAGGACGAGCAGCCGCGGAAGGACACGAGGAAGCACACTGACCAGAAGTCTGCGGGGGTGAGTACCAAGTGAGCGACAACTGGCAGCAGAAGCCCCAGTACAAGACCGGCCTGAAGCAGGCGAACGCAGAAGCCGTTGCGGCCAACGCGGTCGGCGGCGTCGAGAACTTGCTCAGGGGTACACCGCTCGGCTCGACCCAATTCGATGACACCGATCTCAACGACATGATCGATCTGGTCGAGCACGCCAACCCCGAACATCTGGAGCTGACCGGCAAGGGTCTGTGGGACGCCCGCGACGCCATCAGTACTGCTGCGTCGGACCTGCGCGGGAACATCAGTAAGGTCTTGGCCGAGTGGGAGGGAGAGGGCGCCACACAGTTCCAGACGTGGACCAAGGGCCTCCTCGATTTCGCCAAGGACCTTGAGACCTACGCACACGTGGCCGGCACCGAGATCACCACCGCCGCCTCAGGCCTGGCCTCCGTGCGCAGTTCCATGCCACCCCGGGACACCCGGCCCGCCGACGAGCAGAAGCGGCCCTGGACGTTGCCCAAGGCCAAGCAGGTCGAGAGCAACACGGACTATGTGCTCGCCAAGAAGGTCGAGAAGGATCGTCAGGACGCTATCAATCAGATGGTCCGGTTGGGGTCGTTCTATTCGGTGGCTGCAGGGGGGTTGAGGGCGAACCCTGAGCCGAAGGCGATCGAGGGGATTCCGGATGTGGGGGTGCCCCGGCCGCCATCCTTCTCTGGCGGTGGGCGTAACGCATATGGCTCTGGGGCATCGACACCACGGGCAACGGTTCGAGAAAGCGTGACAGGTGGTCACGGCACGGCAACCGACCCCCACGGCACGGCAACCGACTTCCACGGAACAGCGACCGACCTCGACGGAACAGCGACCAACCCCCACGGCACAGCGACAGGCGGTGTGGTGCCGCCCCTAAAGGAAGTTCACGAGCCCAGCGGGCATCCGGGCATCGATGTCGGTACGGAAATCAACACCGTGAACACATTGCCTCCCCCGGCACACACCACACAGCCTGGCCCCCCTGCGCCCACCCTTCCGACTGTCGGCGGTGGAGGTCAGACGCCTCCGCCGCCCCCCGGGCCAATGGCGCCTCCGATCGCGCCGACCGTCGGACGTTCTCCCGGCTATGGCCCGAGCAACCGCCTGCCCCTGTCCGCGCAGGGCCGAACCGGTCCGACAGGCACAGGAGGCGGGCGAACGCCGCAAGGTCCTGTGGGGCGAGCCACCGCCAGCGGGCGAGTGCCCCAGGAGCCCCTGGGGCAAGCTGCTCGTGCCACTGGACGTGCGACTCCGGCCGGTCAGGCGGCCACAAGAGGGATCACTCAGCAGCCCGGACGATCGCCTGTGGGGCGCAGTGTCACCGGCGGAACGCCAAGGGTGACCAACACGCCAACCGGACGGGCCGGAACAACCGGACCCGTCGGCGCGGCGCGCAGCGGTGTCGTAGGCGGCAAGCCAGTCCCTGGTCGTACGCCTGGAGCGGCGTCCAATACCCGTGTGCCACGCGGTATGGTCGTCGGCTCCGAGGAACCAGTCTCCGCCACGCCGCCGAAGGGCGCTCTTGGGCAGCGAGGGGTTGTCGGGGCGTCCACGGCCAAGACGGAACCTGGTGCGGGCCAGGCGGTGTTGCGCTCGGCAAGCAGTCCCGACGGCGTGATCGGCGCGCGCCGGAACAATGCCGGCTCGACGCTCAAAGACTCCGAGACCAGCGCCGGTGGCTCGGCACTCGGCCGAGATGCGGTCGGCAACCGCCAGAGTCCGAACGGTGAGGCCAGTCGCACCGGTGGGTCTGCCGAGAAGGAACAGTACCGGCCGCCGCAGAAGCAGCGGCGTGATGTGCCACAGCAAGCGACTGAAAACCAGCGAGGACGTACACAGGCATGAAGCCAGGGACCGGCCGACGCGGCAGCAGAACTGCCCTCCTGGCGAGGCGCAATGTGAGACGTCTGGCGGCAGTGTGTTCGGCGCTGGGCACATTGGTCATCGTGTCGACCGGCCTGGCTCCCGGCGCGGCGGCCTCCGATATTCAGTCGAAGCAGTGGTATTTGGACGCCATGGGTGCCGACGAGATATGGAAGTATAGCACCGGTAAAGGGGTGAAGATCGCCGTTATTGACTCGGGGGTGAATCCGGCGACCTCATCGCTCAAAGGTCAGGTGCTGGTCGATGAAGTGCCGAAATCCGTCGCGTACCTTGCTACGAAGGACTACGACGGTCATGGCACTTCCATGGCTGAGGTCATTGCCGGTACAGGTGCGGGCGGCGGCATCAAGGGGCTGGCGCCGGGAGCGAAGATCGTTCCATACCACATCCTGGCGCTTGGGGCGAAGGGCGGAAAAGAGGAGGCGAAAACCGCCTCTTCCGCCGAAGCGATAAGGGCTGCTGCAGACAGTGACGCGAAGATCATCAATATGTCTTTCGGTAGCCCGTACCCCGACTCTGAAGAGGAGGACGCCATCAAGTATGCCGCCTCCAAGGGGAAACTGATGTTTGCCGCAGTTGGTAACGACGGGGACAAAAAGAAACAGGGCAACTATCCGGCCGTCGACCCGTACGTTGTCGGTGTGTCTGCCATCGACAAGTCCGGAACGGTAGGCAAGTTCTCCACGCGCAGCGACTACGTCGACTTCGCGGCGCCGGGCCTCCACATTCCCGGCTGGTGCGACGGCACATTCACCACGTACTGCGACACCTGGGGAACCAGCCCCGCCTCCGCCATCGCCTCCGCCTCCGCCGCCCTGGTCTGGTCGGTGCACCCCGACTGGACGGCCAACCAGGTCCTCCGGACGCTCCTCGACACTGCGGGTCGTTCCTGGCCGAAGGACAAGCCCAGCACGTACCTCGGCTACGGCATCATCCGCCCGCGTCGAGTGCTCATCAACAAGAACATCAATCCGGGCCCGGCCAACAGGGATCCCCTGTACGCCGAGAACGGAACGGACGCGGACGAAGACGTCACGGCCACCCCGAGCCTGTCGGTCGCGCCGTCCGACGGCCAGCCGACCAAGGACATCGGATCCTCCGGCGGTTCCACCTCCGCCGCCGCGAAGGAATCCGGTTCCGGCAGCAACTCCCAGACCTGGGTGATCATCGGCGCCGCAGCAGCTGTACTGGTCATCGGGGGCACCGGTTTCGCCGTGCTGCGGGCACGCCGAAACACCTGAGTGCTTTCCCTAATGCCTGCTCAATCACCGAGTGAGCAGGGGTCCGCTTGCCATCAGTGCTGACGCCTGACTCAGCGCCTGGCAAGGTCAGTTCACAAAGAAAGGCATCGAAATGGCAACAGGGCGCCAGAAGGTAAGTGACAAGGACATTATCCTCCTCGAAAAGGAGCTTCTGCACCGTTTCGAGGGCATCAAGGGCCAGCTGAAGGAACTCCAGGGCATCATCGACAGCCTTGAGGGTCACTGGAAGGGCATCGGTGCCGGCGCGTTCAACGCCAAGCAGACCGAGATCAACGAGCGCATGGTCCGCATCGGCAACATCCTCGCCAAGTTCATCGAGGCGATGACGGCCACCCGCAAGATCAAGGACGGCACGGAAGACGAGGTCCGCGCCCAGGTCCAGTCCATCGACGTGGACTTCGGCGGCGCGCACTCGGCGCTGTCCGGCTACTGATCCCACCCAGGCCACCACTTCTCAGCAACGGAGTAATCATGGGCGTCAACAACAGCGGTGAGCTGGAAGTCTCGTACCACGGTCTCGACCAGACCGCCACGCAGCTCGCCGACCACGCCAAGCGGCTCGAGGAGAGCCTCGAGGCCATCAAGCAGAAGGTCGCCGGTGTGGCCAGCATGTGGGAGGGCGAGGCCCACACCGCGTACACCGAGCAGCAGGCCGCCTGGGACCGCGAGGCCACGGGCATCCACGAGGCCCTGATGGCCATCGGCAAGGTCGTGCACGCGGCCGGCGGTGACTACCTCGGTGGCGACAAGAAGGCCGCCAGCTACTACATGTAAGGCTGACCGGCGGAATGCCGTGGCGGGGTGGGCACGCACGGGAGGTGCCCACCTCCAGTCTTGCCCGTACAGCCGACTGAACAGCGACCGATGAATCAGGATAGGGACACGAGCACGTGCACGCCACGGGTGGCGCCGCAGCCGTAGACGCCGGTGAGGGGAACGGCAGACCCGCCAAGTCACGCCGCGTGGGCCCGTACACCCTCATCACCGCGTTCGACGATCCCCGCAGCAAGATCTCCGTCCCCGAGCGGCGCTACATCGCCCGCAGCGTCGACGGCGTACACACCGTCCTGCTCTCCCTCCCGCACCTCGGCTCCGATCCCCAGCATCCCCAGCGCTTCCTGGCGGAAGCCGAAGCCTCGCGCTACCTCCTCGGCCCCTGCGCGGCCCCCGCCACCGCGGTCGCCTCCTCGGCGGAGCCCGCTGCCTGGTACTCCCATCCCTATGTGCCCGTCCTGCCGCTGCCGACGGCCCTCGCCGTACACGGCGGCCCGCTGCCCGAGCGGACCGTACGCGCGCTCGGTGTCGCCCTCGCCGAAACCCTGGCGATCGTGCACGGACAGGGGCTGACCTTCGCTGGAGTGTCCCCAGCGGCCGTCCTGCTCGCCGGCGACGGGCCGCGTCTCACTTGCTTCGGAGCCGTACGCGCAGCCGCGCCCGACGGCACGTCCCGTTCCGGCCTGCCGGGGCTGGAGGCAGGCAGTCTGCCGCCGGAACAGGCATCTGGCGGGCGCCCGCGCCCCCTTGGGGACGTGTACGCCCTCGGGGCCACGCTCGCCTACGCGGCGACCGGCCATACGACACCTGAACGGGACGAACTTCCCGCCGTTTTCCGCGCGGTCATCGCCCGGTGCCTCTCGGGCGATCCAAGCACCCGCCCTCAACTGGTCGAGCTGATCGACGCCCTGTCCGACGACAGCGGGACGAAGAACCCCTCCGCCTCCCTCCTCAGCCCTGGCTGGCTTCCCGGTCGCGTCATCGCCGCCCTTGCCCATCAGTCGGCGGCCGTCCTGACGGCAGAGATCCCCGTCGCATCCGCGCTCGCCGCCGCTCCCGCCCATCCCTCCCGCAGCCAGAACTGACGACGGCCCATGCCTTCCCCTCTCACCCACGACGACCCACAGGCGTTCGGTCCCTACCGCCCGATCGCCCGCCTCGGCAGCGGAGGCATGGGCACCGTCTACCTCGCCCGTACCGCAGGCGGCCGTACCGTCGCGCTGAAGACGATGCACGCTCGCATCGCCTCCGACGCGGCCTTCCGCACCCGCTTCCGGCTGGAGACCGACGCGGCCCGGGTGGTGGGGGAGCGATTCGGCGCCGGGGTCGTGGACGCAGATCCGCGGGCGGAGACGCCCTGGTTCGCCACCGAATACGTGCTCGGGCCGCCGCTCGACGAAGCCGTGGAACTGTGCGGCCCACTGCCCGAGGCATCCGTACGGGCGTTGGGTGCGGCGCTGTGCGGGGCGCTGGGGCAGTTGCACGCGTCCGATGTCGTCCACCGCGACCTCAAGCCCTCCAACCTCCTCGTCACCGCCTACGGGCCGAAGGTGATCGACTTCGGTATCGCGCGTGCGGCCGGGGACGACCACCTCACCCGGGTCGGGGTCGCCGTCGGCACCCCCGCCTTCATGTCGCCGGAGCAGGCGAGCGGGCAGGAGCACACGGCCGCGGGCGATGTCTTCGCGCTCGCGGGTCTGCTCGTCTTCGCCACCACCGGACGTCCGCCCTTCGGACATGGGCTGGCGGCGGATCTGCTCTACCGGGTGCAGTACGCGGAGCCCGATCTGAGCGGTGTGCCGGACAGTCTCGTGCCGGTGCTCGCGCAGTGCCTGGACAAGAATCCCTTCCGACGGCCGACAACCAGCTGGCTCGCCTCCCAACTGCACGATGGAACCGGCGAGTTCTCCGATCATCTGCCGGACGTTCTCCTGGCCGACATCGCTCGGCGGGCGACCGAGGTCTGGCAGATCACGCCACAGCGACTGCCGGCTCCTGCCGAGGATCCGGACATAGCCGCGTCGGCAGTCCCCGTACGGTGGTCCCGTCGGCGGCTGCTGCTGACCGGCGGAGGCGCGGCGCTCACCGTCGCGGCCGGGACGGCGGGAGCGCTGACCTGGAGCGAGTGGACCGGTGGCCCGAAGACACAGCCTGTGCCTGGGCCCAGCAACAACCTGCTGCCAAAGAAGCAACTGGACTCCCTCTGGCAGATCCAGGTGGCCGACCCGGACAACGGATATTTCTCAGAGGAACCTTTGTCCTCCTTTCAGGCGCAGTTGCACGCCGTTGCCAACCTGGTAGTACTGATGGCCGGGAGCAGCCTGAACGGTGTCATCGCGCGAACCGGAGAGGTCGACTGGAAGTCGGACGACTCGGAGTGGACCTGGCAGTCCACCTCCGACGGTGATCGCATCATCCTGACAACGGACGTAGACGACGGTTACATCGGATCCGACCTCGAAGACGACGCTTCCCATGCGAACCCGCTGGCCCTGGCCTCGGTCGACATCCTCACCGGCAAGGCGAAAGAGCCTTTCGCGCAGTTCTCCGACCTCAATGGCCTGCCGGTCAACCAGGCACTGTGCGTCGCGGACGGGGTGGCCTACGCGGTCGCGGGGCGGGGCAAGTTTTCCCTCAGCTTCCTCGCCTCCCAGTCCTGGTATGTGCTCGCGGTCGACATCAACACGGGCAAGCGGTTGTGGATGGCACCGCTGCCCAGGCGGCGCGACGGTTCCTCGGAGTTGTACTTCCTCGCTGCCGGTGTCGTGGGGAACGGTCTCGTCGCGCTCCAGGTGGCGAACGACGGCAGTGTGCATGCCGTCGTACGCGACACCCGGACGGGCACCGTCCGCTGGGACCGTAAGCTCGACGGGGTTGCTCCGGACCAGGTACGGCAGCAGCCTCTGGTCACCGACGCGCAGCATTTGTACGTGGGTGCCGGCCGGCTCAGGGCTCTGCGGCTCAGCGACGGCGGCATGGCATGGGACTCCAAGTCCGAGCGTCCGGGCCGCACCTACGGCCTGCCTGCGCTCAAGGACGGGACCCTGTACGCCGTCGAGAAGGGCCTTGGGCTCGCCGCCTTCGACCCGGCAAACGGGCGCGCAAAGTGGCAGGAGAAGGGTGAGCAGGGGACGAAGGCGGACCTGAAGGCCGCGCCTGTGATCGGCTCCGACTACGCGTACAGCAAGCGAGGATCGCGGCTGTGGGCGGTCGATCTGTCCTCTCACGCCCCGGCCCACTCCTACAGGACCACTGGCGACCGCTTCGTGATCCATGAGAAGGCGGGGGAGATCATCGCGCTGGGCGGCCACTTCCTCGCAGCCTTCCCGCTGCGGTGAGCTGATCGGTACCGAGAAGAGAAGGCGACAAGCGATGAGACCCCTGGGGACCGGTGACCCGATTCGGCTCGGCCCGTACCGGCTGCTGGGTGTGCTGGGCGAGGGCGGCATGGGCAAGGTGTACGTGGGGCAGGACCACGCGGGCACCGTCGCAGCCGTCAAGGTGCTCCGGCCCGAACTCGCTCATGACACCGGGCTCGCCCAACGGTTCGTGCGCGAGGCGCTGGCGGCCCAGGCCGTGCGGAGCCCCGGTGTGGCGGCGGTGCTGGGCGCGCAGACCGAGGGCGGGCGGCCGTGGATCGCCACCGAGTTCCTCGCCGGACCGACCCTGGACCAGGTCGTGGATCAGCACGGTCCGCTGGACGAGGCGAAGCTGCGTGCCCTGGCCGCCTCCGTCGCCCGCACCCTGCGCGACATCCATGCCGCCGGCTTCGTCCATCGCGACCTCAAGCCGCCGAACATCGTGCTCACCTCCGGCGGCCCCCGGGTCATCGACTTCGGCATCGCCCGCCCGGAGCACGGTCTCACCCTCACTACCACCGGGCAGATCCCGGTCACTCCGGGGTACGGCGCTCCCGAGCAGGTGCTCGGCCAGCGCGTCACCCCGGCCGCCGACGTCTTCTCCCTCGGCGCCGTCCTCGTGTACGCGGCCACCGGTCATCGGGCGTTCGAGGGCACCCACGTGGCCGCCGTCCAGTACGAGGTCGTCCATGGCGAACCGCGTTGGCACGGCCTCTCACCTGAGCAGCACGCCCTGATCGCCCCATGCCTTGCCAAGGAGGCGGCGGGACGGCCCACGCCCGAGCAGATCGCAGGGGCCTTTGCGCTGCCCAAGAAGTCCGACACGGTGTGGAAGCGCGGGCCCGTGGCCGATGCGATCAGGGACCGGGAGCGTGAGGTACGGGAACTGACCGCACCGCTGCTGACGACGCAGACCGGGACAGGGCCGAGTCGGCGAAGACTGCTCACCGGGTTCGCGGCTGGTGGCGCGCTGGTCGCGGCTGCCGGCGGCACGGGGTGGTGGCTGCTGCGAGACAGCGGCCCGAGCAGGAAGGACCTGTTCACCATCCCGCCTGCGGTGAAGACACCAGCGGCACGTATCCTTTCGGCCGACGACGGCGACTACATCGTCGGTGACCAGGTGAAGCCGCTCTGGGTACACGATGCGGCGGTGGGAACCCATTCGCCGGCTCCGCTGCCGATCCGGGACGTCATCATCGCCGGTGCCGCGGCCAGTGGCATCGCGGCATTCAACGTCGTCGACGGCAAGCGCCGCTGGCAGGCCTCGGACATGGATATGACGAGCCGCTATCTCTCACTCTCCGATCGTCTGCTCGTGGCTGCCGACAAAGAAGGAACGCTGCATACCTTCGTCCCGTCCACGGGTGAGCCCAAGTGGACGGCGAAGGCCGACGCCAAGGCGCTGCTGGCGGCCGATGAGGAGGCCGTGTACGTGGTGACCGAGGACCACCGGCTGCGCTCGGTGGGCCGCACCGACGCGAGGGTCCGCTGGACCGTGCCGATACCGGACCAGTTCCGGACGAGCGTCTACCCCCAAGGCGCGGCCGACAGCGGAACACTGGTCGTCTCGACTACGGGCGGACACGCTTTGGCGGTCAGCACGAAGACCGGCCGTCCTCTGTGGACGATGTACAACCAGGCGAGGAAGAAACAACTCGTTCCGGTGGTACGGAACGGTGTTGTGTACCTCAATGGCAAGTCGCTCTCCGCACGGGGAATCTCGGACGGCAAGGAACTCTGGCAGGAGACGGACTCATACGCGAGCCCGCCGGAATGGGGCCCTGCCGCCATCTCAGGCAACTCCGTGTACTCGACCATCGGCGGCAACGTCAGGCGGTTCCCCATCCGCGGAGGCCAAGACCAGTGGTCGTCGTTGGAGAGTGGCCAGGGACCGGTTCTGGTTCAGGGCAGCGGTGCATGGGTGATCGACGAGTCGTACAACGGCACCACGGTACGCACCCTGAGCATCAAGGATGGCTCGGAGATCTGGACCTACGACTTTCCCTCGCTCTTTGGTCTCAAGATCAAGGTCAGCCTCGCGGTCGGCGGCAATCGCGCCTTCGCCGCGGCCAACGGTTCCCTGTTGGCGTTCCCGGTTTTCTGACCGCACCCCGTCGAAAATGCCGAATCCGGTGGCTGGCCCATGCGACCGCCGGATTCTCCAATCCCTGGGCATCGTCAGCCGCGCCACCAGCTGCGGTCCCGCAGTTGCTGCGAGGTGACCTCGGCCGTCGGCGTGCGGCGCTGCATCAGGTCTGCGAGGTCTGTCATGTGGTGGTCCACCTGGCTGGACATGGGGGCGGTGCTGTCATGGGCGGAGCCGGAGTTGGGGGCGGCGGAGGCAACGGCGGCTCGCCGTCCGCCAGTACCGGTCCACCCGCCCGCAGCCGCTCGATTGTCTGGTCGGCGCGTCGGCGCGTCGGCGGGCCCGGGGGTCGTCGTCGCGCCGGAAGAGCAGCCGCACGGTGACGGGGCCGCGGTACCCGAGCAGCACGTAGCCCGCGCCACGCAGATGCTCGGTCGAGACAGCAGGTACCCGAGTGCGTGGGCGATCTCCTCGACCCGAGCCTTCATCGACTCCGCGCCCCGGATCTCAACCAGTCCTCGGCCGTCTAAGCGGGACCGTATCTCGTCGTCCTTCATCAGCGGCTCTCGTAGCGAGGCAGTTCCTGGGGGAAATCGCGGGGTCCCTGACACTCGGCCAGTTCGTAGGCGTGTCGGGTGAGCTGGTAGGCGAAATCGGTCAGGGCTTGGCGTAGGGCCGCTCCCGAAACCCTGCTTTTCCCGATCACGCCGGCCTCCGCCACCAAGGCATGGGGCCGGGATGCATCAGCTTCCTCCTCGCCCTTCGGCTCACAGGGGACGTACACGGAAGCGGAACCTCCGTCGGCGTCGATCTGTGCCAACGCCTCCACGCGGCCCGCCGAGGCCTTGACGACGTGGACGCCCGCGAGAGACCCGTAGTGGTTCTCCCAGGCGGTTTCCGATGACTCTTGAAGGTTCACTCGCCCCGACAGAATCGAGTCGCCGCTGGTGGACACATTGCAACCGAAGTAGAAATTACGTCCGGTGCCCCCTTGATCCGCCCGTTCGTCCGCCGCTCGTGCACGTGGCAGAGTCCGGATCACGACGTCCCGATGCACGGCAGCGTCGCACACCTTGTCCGGGAGCAGGTATAGCCCTTTCACGAAGAACAGAAAGAGGCTGCCACATACCAGCCCGAGGATCGTCACGGCGATGAAGAATCCCTTTATGGAATAGGTCATCCGAACCCGTTCCGACAATCCCTCACCCATATTTCACCTCGGATCGGTTCAAATAGTAGTCGCTGTCTTTCCAGCCATCGTTGACGGCCTGCCGCACGGAGTCACTGATTTGGCCCTTCGGCATGTCCACGTGGTTGCGAGCCAGGGCGTCGTCCACCGACCAGATCGTCTGCTGGCTGACCGAGTCCCGCATCTTGAACAGATCTTTGCTGGAGTGGTACAGAGCTTCGTCCTCGGCGCCCTGCAGTTGCTGCCCTTCGAGTAGGCGGTCAACCGCAGCACCGGCAACGGCTCCGGCCCCTCCCCCGACCACGGACCCCATGAGTTCGCCGCCGTACTGTTCGGGGAGCTTAAGGCCGGTGAAGCCGATTGAAACCCAACTCTTGGCGAAGTCCCCCTTCGCCTTCAAGGCCTCGTTGTAATCTGTCTCGCCCTGGATGGCCTTACCGACTTCCGAGTTCGCGGCAGAATGCCCGACGATTCCCTCGATGATTCCCGCATTTCTGCCGATGTCGGTAAGAACCTGCTTGGGGTCTCCGTCAAACAGGGAGGGATTCGAGAGGTGCTCCTGAAGTAGGCTTCCGGTGTAGATGCTTTCCCCGTAGATGATCCCGGCCCGGCCGGCAGGATCTGCAGACGCGGCCGAAAGAAATCGGGTGACATCCGCGAGGTTGAGCCCTGCGGGAGATTCACTGTTCGTAAGGAAGACGATCTCAGAATTAGAGCCCTCGAAAGCGTGGCTGATCTCCGGCATATAAGAAGCCGCCATGTCCCCGAAACTCTCGCCCATCCCCTTGGCCACCAGATCCGCGCCTCCGCCGGGCTGGGCCACCGCATTCATGATGTTGGCCATGATCCTGACCTGGGCCGCACTATGCGGCGGGGCCATGGAGCTGGTGTCACCGTCGGCGACCCCGGTGACGGCGCTTTCCAGAGCATGCCCAAGCGAAGTACCCCGGTCCGTGTACCGCGTGGTGTTCAACATGTGGTCCAGATCCGACTTGGACTCGAAGGCATGAGTCGCCGCCTCCGGATTGTGGGACAGGGCGTCGAAGAGCCCCTCCAACGGGTCGCGGCCGTTCCCGTCCCCGAAGACCAGGTCGATGTGGTCGTAGCCCTTCACCCACAGAGCATCGGTGTTGTCGTAGCCCGCACCCTTGTCCTGCTTGAACAGCTTGGCCCGGTACTCGTCCAGGAACTCGGTGTCGAATTCGCCCTGCCGCATGAGGCTGCTCAATACCTGGGAACCGAGAGCGCCGACGGGGTTCTGGTACAGCTCCTTGGAGTCGGACAGGAAGCGTGTGTTCGTCTCCTTGAGGAGATCCCTCTTCCACGCCGCCATGCCGTCCGAGTCCGAGAAGGATGCCGTGGCCAGCGTCAGGCTCAGGTTCCTCTGCAGCTCCTCCATGCGTTCCAGTTCCGTACCCCTGGCGCCGGCATGGGAATTGACCATGTCCGTCCAGAACTGAAGCGTTCCCTTGGCACCCAGACCCCTTGCGAACCGCTCCGCGAACAGGGGGTCGTCGTGGTACTTCTCCAGGTAACGGTTGAACTCGGCGATGTCGTTGAGGGACATCCGGTCCGGGTGCTTGGCCATCTTTGCCAGCTTGTCGGCTGCCTCCAAGGCCTCGGCGGCGGAGTCCCGGTCCTTGTAGTGAGCATCCGAGAAGCCGTACTTGGCCTGATCCACAAGGAGCCTGAGAACCTTCGCCGCGCTGTTGTCGCTCTCGGTGGCCTTGCTGAGGATGCGCTGGATCTCGTCGCGGAGGCCGTCCACATCCTGCTGGCTGTGCTCGGGGACGTTCACGCCCTTCGCAGCACGGTCAGGGTGAACATTCATGTTGACCGTGAACGTGCCGTGGCCTGTGTCCATCACTGTGAGGTTCTTCTTCTCACCCCGCGCGATGGCTTCGTTCAGCTGGGTGCGGTAGTCGATGAGTTCGCCGCGGGTGTCCCTGAGGATCTGTGTGATGGAGTCCGCCTGGGTGTGGGCGTCCGCGAACTCCTTCGCGGTCTTGTCGATGAATTCGCGACTCACCTGGGCGTTGACGCCGGCCCAGTTCGCCTTGTCCGCCCTTCCCTTCAGGTTGCGTTCGGCATCTTCCTTGAGGGTGGCGAGCTTCTTGGTCATCTCCTCCCAGTCGGTGACGGCTTCGCCGAGCTGCGAGAAGTTGCCGTGGCGTAATGCGTCGAGATCCATGTCCGTCAGCCGTCCGTCCGCTCGTCGAAGCCCTTGTCCAGCTGGGAGATGCTGCTGAGCGTGCCTGCGATGCAGGACTCGTCGGCAGCGTGCTGGTTCTTGGTGTATCGCAGGTGGTTGGAGATGTGGGCGCAGGCGTCCAGAAGGGTCTGCACCTGGTCGACCCAGTGCTCGGCGACGTGATCGAGGGCGGCTCCGAGAGCGAAGCCCTCGCTCTCGAGACCCCCGGCCGCCTTCATGGAGGAGATGCGGGCGTGGTCGCTGTACCGTCCGAAGTCCTCGAAGAGTTCGTGCGCCGCCGATCCGATCGCGGCGAGGTCCTTCTGGTGGACGGTCAGGTCACCGCGCGTGTTGCCGCCACCACCCCCGGAGTCGGTGGGTAGTTGATTGAGCTGCATGTGCGTCGACCCACTCTTCGTGGCCTCCGCCTTCAGTTGCTCCCACTCGTCCCACGGCACCCGCGATTCCTCCGTCTACTCCGCTACTCCGACGACCGCCCCGAGGCGGCAAGCTCGTCACATGCCTGCCGCCGGCCCGCCTCAGTACTCCACATCCACCAACCCCGTCTGAACCAACGGCTTCCCCCGCTTCCGGGACACGAAGATGCCCCGCCCCGCGGGCATCGGCCGGGGCCGGACGCCGTTGAGGATGTCGCCCTCCGCGGGGTCGCCGGCCAGGACGAGGCCCTGGGCGCCGAGTTCCTTCATGCGCTGCATGAACGGCTCGTACGAGGCGCGGCCCGCGCCCGCGGAGGAGCGGGCGATGATGAAGCGGACGCCGACGTCGCGGGCGAAGGGAAGGAGTTCCGTCAGGCCGGAGAGCGGGTTGCCGCTGGACGTGGAGACGAGGTCGTAGTCGTCGATGACCACGAAGACCTGCGGGCCCCGCCACCAGCTCCGGTCCCGCAACTGCTGCGCGGTGACGTCGGCGGTCGGGGTGCGGCGCTGCATCAGGTCGGCCAGAGCGGTCATGTGGTGTTCCATCTGGCTGGACATCGGGATGTACTCCGCCAGGTGCGTGGGCGGGGTGATGTCCAGCAGGGAGCGGCGGTTGTCGACCACGAAGAACTTCGCCTCGTCGCCCGAGTACCGCAGCGTCAGCTGCTTGAGCAGCAGCCGCAGCAGGTTGGACTTGCCGGACTCGCTCTCGCCCAAGATCAGGAAGAACGGGTCCTGTTCGAAGTCGACGAACACCGGCTCCAGGTTGTCCTCGTCCAGCGCGAAGGCGACGCCCCGCTTCGGGAAGCGGTCGCCCGGCGGGAGCTGGAGCGCCTCCAGCTGACGCGGGAGGAGGCGGACCTTGGGCGCGCCGGGCGCCTGCCAGTGTCGTACGACCTCGGTGGTCAGCGCGGTCGTGGCCTCGGCCAGGTCGGTGTCGGAGGTCAGGCCGTCGATGCGCGGCACCGCCGCCATGAAGTGCAGCTTCTGCGGAGAGAGGCCGCGGCCCGGGACGCCTGCGGGGACGTTCACCGCCACCTTGCGGTCGATCTCGGAGTCCATGACGTCACCCAGGCGCAGCTCCAGGCGGTTCATGAGGTGGTCCTTCAGGTTCGCGCGGACCTCCATGGAGCGGGACGCCGTGATGATCACGTGGATGCCGTAGCCGAGGCCGCGGGCCGCGATGTCGAGGACCGCCGTCTCCAGGCCCTCGTAGTCCGTGCGGAAGTTGCCCCAGCCGTCGACGACCAGGAAGACGTCGCCGAAGGGCTGTTCGGTGACGGAGATGTCGCCGCGGGCGCGGCGGGCGCGGTAGTCGGCGATCGACGCGATGCCGGCCGTACGGAAGTACTCCTCGCGGTGGGTCATCACGCCGTACACCTCGGAGACCGTGCGGCGTACGCGTTCGGGGTCCAGGCGGGAGGCGATGCCGCCGACGTGCGGCAGGTCGGCCACCGCGGCCATGCCGCCGCCACCGAAGTCGAGGCCGAAGAACTGCACCTCGTACGGGGTGTGGGTGAGCGCGAAGGACGCGATGATCGTCCGCAGCAGCGTCGACTTGCCGGACTGGGGGCCGCCGATGATCTGCATGTGGCCCGCCGCGCCCGAGAAGTCGAGCATCAGGCGGTCGCGGCGCTGCTCGTACGGCTTGTCGACCAGGCCCGCGGGGACCACCAGGCGGCCGGCGCCCTCGTAGCCCGGCTGGGTCAGACCGCGGCCCTGTACCGCCGCGAGGCCGGGCAGCAGGGCGTCCAGCGACGGCGGGCTCTCCAGCGGCGGCAGCCACACCTGGTGCGCCGCCGGGCCCTGGGCCTCCAGCCGGCGCACGATCACGTCGAGGACGGTGTCGGCCAGCGCGTCGTCCACCTCGGGTGCGGACTCCGTGCGCTGCCGCGGCACGGCGGTGTACTGCACCGGCACCTCCGTCGCCGTGAACAGCACCGGACGCCGGTCCAACAGCAGCGGGCCGCCGTCCAGGGCCGCGCGCTCCGCGCCCGAGCGGTACACGCCGGAGACGTACGCGGCCTTGAAGCGGACCATTTCGTCCGTGCCGAACTTCAGGAAGCCGGAACCGGGGACGTTGGGGAGTTCGTAGGCGTCGGGGACGCCGAGGGCGGCGCGGGACTCCGCCGCCGAGAAGGTCCGAAGGCCGATGCGGTACGACAGGTACGTCTCCAGGCCGCGCAGGCGGCCCTCCTCCAGGCGCTGCGAGGCCAGCAGCAGGTGCACGCCGAGCGAACGGCCGATACGGCCGATCTGCACGAACATCTCGATGAAGTCCGGCTTCGCCGTCAGCAGTTCGCTGAACTCGTCGATCACCAGCACGAGAGAGGGGATGGGCTGGAGCGGGGCGCCCGCCGCGCGTGCCTTCTCGTAGTCGTGGATGTTGGCGTAGTTGCCCGCGTCGCGCAGCAGCTCCTGGCGGCGGTTCAGTTCGCCGCGGATCGAGTCACCCATACGGTCGACCAGGGTCAGGTCGTCCGCGAGGTTCGTGATGACCGCCGCCACGTGCGGCATCTGCGCCATGCCGGCGAAGGTCGCGCCGCCCTTGAAGTCGGCGAGGACGAAGTTCAGGGTCTCGGAGGAGTGCGTGACCGCCAGGCCCAGCACCAGGGTGCGCAGCAGCTCCGACTTGCCGGAACCGGTCGCGCCGACGCACAGACCGTGCGGACCCATGCCCTCCTGGGCGGCCTCCTTCAGGTCCAGCATCACGGGGCGGCCGTCCTCGCCGAGACCGATCGGCACCCGCAGCCGTTCCGCGAGCGCGCGCGGGCGCCAGGTCCTCTTGGTGTCGACGGACGCCGCGTCCCCGAGCCCCAGCAGGTCCGTGAACTCCAGGTTGGCGAGCAGCGGTTCGTCGTCGTCGCCACCCGAGGCCATGCGCAGCGGCGCCAGTTGCCGGGACAGCGCCTCCGCCGACGCGTAGGACAGGGCGTCCGGGGTGCCCTCGTAGACCATGCCGTGGCCGGAGTCCAGGCGCAGCATGCCCGGCTGGACGACGACGGAGAGGTCGCCGCCCGCGCCGGTCAGCTCGCCCTGCACCACCTCGACGATCGTGACGCCCTGCAGGCCCTCCGGGTTGGCGAGCACCGAGTCGGGCAGCAGCGACAGTTCGTCGAGGACGATCACGATGTGCGGCTCGTCCAGCAGTGGCGCCGCGCCGGGGTGGAAGCGGGGGCGGCCGGTCAGCCGGGTGGACAGCAGGTCCTCCAGCTCACGGGTGTCGTGGCCGATCAGGCGGCGGGTTCCGGCGCCGTCCAGCGCGCCGGGCGCCTGCACGTGCGGCAGCCACTTCGCCCAGTCCCAGTGCGGCAGCGCCTCGCGGCCCGCGGCCACGGCGATGATCAGGTCCTGGGGGGAGTGCAGCGAGGCGAGCGAGCCGACCAGGGCACGGGCCGAGGCGCGTACGGACTGCTGCTCACCGCTGAGGGTGACGTGGTAGAAGGCGCGCAGCGACACCGCCATCGGCAGGTCGCCGATCGAGCCGTGCGTGGCGAGGAAACGCTGCATCGCGCCCGCGGTCAGCGGCTCCAGCTGCTCGACCGGACCCGTCTCGGGGGCCACCAGCTGGGTGGCCAGCGGCTGCGGACCCAGACCGATCCGCACGTGCGCGAAGTCCTCGTCGCCCGGCCGCCGTTCCCACACCCGGCTGCCCTCGGCGACGAGCGCCCACAGCTGTTCGGGGGAGGGGTGCAGGTAGTACTGCGCGTCACGCTGCGCCTTCGCCGTCCGTACGGCGGACTTGCGCGTCTGCGACAGATAGCTGAGGTAGTCGCGGCGCATGTCCGCGAGCTGCCCCTGGGAGCCGCGGCGGAAGCGGACCACCATCGCGATGGACATCGCCACCGTCGAGGCGATCATGATCATGCCCATGATCTTCATGAACGGCTGCCCGTTCGTGAAGAAGAAGACCACCGAGCCGCCCATGCCCAGCGTGGGCAGGAGCTGCATCAGCACGCTCTCCTGATGCCCCCGCGGCAGTTCGGGCGGCGGCTGGACAACGATCTCTTCCGTGGGCACTTCGGACGGCAGCGCCCGAGGGGGGCGCTTGACGACAATCTGGCTCACTGCTCACCAATTCCCTTGCCCGACCCAGGCTTTCCGCTCACCGCCCCGTGTCCGGCGGGCGCAGGCCGCCGCGTGATCCTACTGAGTCCACAGGACACGGGTGAGCGGTAGGGTGCCGGATGTTCGCGTGAGCACACGCCGAACAGGCCGGAAATACCCGGGCATTCCACCGGGTGTCGGGGCGGCAGCGCCCCGGAATCCGGCCGTACGGCGCCCGTGCCGCCGCCGTCGTGCAGGGCACGGGGCGAAGCGGCACGGAACCTTCACCGCGCGAACGCACCATCACCACCGAGACAACCGGTGCAGACGCACCACCACCACTGAGGGGGAGCAGCAGGTGAGCATGACGGCCACCGCTACCGGCGGACCCGGGACGGGAGCCCCTTCGGGAGCCGGCAGCGGACTCGGTTTCTGCCGGGTGACCATCGTCGCGCCGGACAGCCGTATCGACGTGGCACTGCCCGACGACGTCCCGGTCGCCGACCTCTACCCGGAGATCCTCCGACTGTCCCAGCAGAGCCCCGAGGCGGGCGCCCCGGTCGGCTACCACCTCGTCCGCACCGACGGCACCGTGCTGGACAGCGCCCGCTCCTTCGCCGCCCAGCGCATTCTCGACGGCGAACTCCTCACCCTGCGCCCCTTCGCGGAGTCCCTGCCGCCGGCGGTCTTCGACGACGTCGCCGAGGCGGTCGCCTCCGCCGTCACCAAGCAGCACAAGCTGTGGAGCGGAGACCTGACCCGGGCCGCGGGCCTCGTCGGCGGCGGCGTGCTGCCGACGCTGCTCGCGTTCGTCGCCTGGACCGCCGATCCGCGCCACGACATGCACGGCCTGGCCGGCATCCTCGCCGCCGTCACCGGCATCCTGCTGGTCGTGCTCGCCGCGGTCCGCGCCCGCGTCTACGACGACCGCGGCTCGGCCGTCGCCCTCGGCCTCGGCGCCCTGCCCAACGTGGGCGTCGCGGGCAGCGGACTGCTGCCGCTGCACGGCGGGGAGGGAATCGGCAGGCTCCAGTTCCTGCTGGCCTGCACGGCCGTGCTCGTCGCCGCCCTGATCCTCACCCTGTGCTCACCGCACGGCGACGGCCCCTTCGTGGCCTTCGTGTTCGCCTCGGCCGTCACCCTGGTCGTCGTCTTCATCGGAACCCTCACCGACTGGGCCCCGATCGAGATGGCCGGCGCGTGCGCCCCGGTCGCCGTGGGTGCCCTCGCCTTCCTGCCCGGCATGTCGATGCGCTTCGCCCGGCTGCCGATCGGCTTCGAGAACCCCAGCAGCGGCGGCGGCGGCACCACCCGTTCGGCCTACGGCACCGAGACCGCCGCTCAGGAGCCGGTGGACACCGAGCGCATCGAGGCCCAGACCCGGCGCGGCCACGAACTCCTCGTCGGCCTGGTCGGCGGCTGCGCCCTGCTCGCCGTCGGCGCCTCCGTGGTGCTGGGCTTCTCCGACAACGTCTGGGCGCAGCTCCTCGCGCTCGCGACCGGGATCGCGATGCTGATGCGCGCCCACCTCTTCCGCTACACCGCCCAGGTCGCTCCGGTCCTGGCCGCGGGTCTGGCCTCCCTGGTCCTGCTGGGCCTCGGCCTCGCCCTCAACCCGCCGCAGAACGTGGTGCGCGCGGCGCTGGGCGGCGACCGTACCGACCTGGACATCCGGACCATCTGGCTGATCGCCGTCATCGCCGTGGCCACCGGCCTCGTCACCGCGCTCGGCCTGATCCTGCCGCGCGGCGGGCTGACCCCCTTCTGGGGCCGCTTCCTGGAGATCTGCGAAGGCTTCGTCCTGCTGACGCTGATCCCGCTGGCCCTCGCCGTCTTCGACGTGTACGCGACGGCGCGGTCGATGACCAGCAAGTAACCCTCACGTACGACAGAGCCCCGGCGCCACGTCCTCGAAGACGCGGAACCGGGGCTCTGTCACAGCTCACCGCACGCACAACTACTCACTGCACGTCGAGTCACTGCACGTCGAGCCCGCCGTTGTGCGCCGTCGGCTTCAGGTCGAACTCCCCGTCCCGCGCGCCCAGCACGAACGCCCGCCACTCCGCCTCCGTGTAGCGCAGCACGGTGTCCGGGTCCAGGGAGGAGCGCATCGCCACCGCACCTTCCGGGAGGTATGCGATCTCGACCCGCTCCTCGTGCTCCTCCGTGCCCGGAGCGCAGTGCCACTCGACGCCCGAGATGTCGAGGGCGTACAGCTCGTCGCGCTCGCGCTCCTTGCGTGCCTTGATCTCCTCCGCCGTCTCCGCCATCGCGCAGCGACCCCTTCCCGACGTACGAATGGTCCGGGCGCTCACCCTAGTGGCCGGTCCGGCCCTTCCGGGCGGATCGGAATACCCTGGCGAGGGCGCCCGCAACTGCCTGGTACCCTGAGTGACGGCCGTTTGTGTACGCGTTTCCGGACAGGTCCTAGGACACAGTGTTGGGACACAGTCTGGAAACCGCGCTCAGCGGATCCCCGCCTCCCGAGTAACGGAAGCTCCCCCGAGCAGCAGACCGGGGGCACTCGGTGGCACTCACAGACTATTGAGGAGTACGCGTGTCGCTCGACGCCGCTACGAAGAAGCAGATCATCACCGAGTTCGGTACCAAGGAGGGCGACACCGGCTCCCCCGAGGTCCAGGTCGCCATGCTCTCGCGTCGGATCTCCGACCTGACGGAGCACCTCAAGACCCACAAGCACGACCACCACTCCCGCCGCGGTCTGCTGATCCTGGTCGGTCAGCGCCGTCGCCTGCTGCAGTACCTGGCGAAGAAGGACATCCAGCGCTTCCGTACGCTGGTTGACCGCCTCGGCATCCGCCGCGGTGCCGCGGGCGCGAAGTAAGACGCCGTGAAGGGAGCGGTTCCCGAGAAGATCGGGGGCCGCTCCCTTTGCCGTACGTGCGGAAACGTGCGGAGTATCACACACCCTTTGTAGTGTGGTAGCACAACGCAATACGCAGGACACAGAACACGTACGACCCAGAACGAGGAGAAGCGCACCTAGCCGCCGCCGGTCCTCGGTAGTGGCCCCCGGGGGGAAGCGAGCCCCGGGTGCTTCGATCGAAGACCGGCCCGCACAGCACGGCGCGCTTCTCCACAACCGTCCCCCTGCCACACGGGCAGCCCAGGGACGAAGACGAGGAGAAAACGCTAGTGGAGAACGAGACCCACTACGCCGAGGCCGTCATCGACAACGGCGCCTTCGGCACCCGTACCATCCGCTTCGAGACGGGCCGCCTGGCCAAGCAGGCCGCCGGCTCCGCCGTGGCGTACCTGGACGACGACACCATGGTGCTGTCGGCCACCACCGCATCCAAGAACCCCAAGGACCAGCTCGACTTCTTCCCCCTGACGGTGGACGTCGAGGAGCGGATGTACGCCGCCGGCAAGATCCCCGGCAGCTTCTTCCGCCGTGAGGGCCGTCCCTCCGAGGACGCCATCCTCACCTGCCGTCTCATCGACCGCCCGCTGCGCCCGTCCTTCAAGAAGGGCCTGCGCAACGAGATCCAGGTCGTCGCCACGATCATGGCGCTCAACCCCGACCACCTGTACGACGTCGTCGCGATCAACGCCGCGTCAGCGTCCACGCAGCTGGCCGGCCTGCCCTTCTCCGGCCCGATCGGCGGCGTCCGCGTCGCGCTGATCCGCGGCCAGTGGGTCGCCTTCCCGACGCACACCGAGCTCGAGGACGCCGTCTTCGACATGGTGGTCGCCGGCCGCGCCCTGGAGGACGGCGACGTCGCGATCATGATGGTCGAGGCCGAGGCCACCGAGGGGACCATCAAGCTGGTCGAGGGCGGCGCCGAGGCGCCGACCGAGGAGGTCGTCGCCGCCGGCCTGGAGGCCGCGAAGCCGTTCATCAAGGTCCTGTGCAAGGCCCAGGCGGACCTCGCCGCGAAGGCTGCCAAGCCGACCGGCGAGTTCCCGATCTTCCTGGACTACCAGGACGACGTCCTGGAGGCCCTGACGGCCGCCGTCAAGCCCGAGCTGGCCCAGGCGCTCACCATCGCCGGCAAGCAGGAGCGCGAGGCCGAGCTGGACCGCGTCAAGGGCCTGGCCGCCGAGAAGCTCCTGCCGGAGTTCGAGGGCCGCGAGAAGGAGATCTCCGCCGCGTACCGCTCGCTCACCAAGCAGCTGGTCCGCGAGCGCGTGATCAAGGAGAAGAAGCGCATCGACGGCCGCGGTGTCACCGACATCCGCACGCTGGCCGCCGAGGTCGAGGCCATCCCGCGGGTGCACGGTTCCGCCGTGTTCGAGCGTGGCGAGACCCAGATCCTGGGCGTCACCACCCTCAACATGCTCCGCATGGAGCAGCAGCTGGACACCCTCTCCCCGGTGACCCGCAAGCGCTACATGCACAACTACAACTTCCCGCCGTACTCCACCGGTGAGACCGGCCGCGTCGGCTCCCCGAAGCGTCGCGAGATCGGCCACGGCGCCCTCGCCGAGCGCGCGCTCGTGCCGGTGCTGCCCGCGCGCGAGGAGTTCCCCTACGCGATCCGCCAGGTGTCCGAGGCGCTCAGCTCGAACGGCTCGACCTCCATGGGCTCGGTCTGCGCCTCCACCATGTCGCTGCTGAACGCCGGTGTGCCGCTGAAGGCCCCGGTCGCCGGTATCGCCATGGGTCTGATCTCCCAGGAGATCGACGGCGAGACGCACTACGTCACCCTCACCGACATCCTCGGTGCGGAGGACGCCTTCGGTGACATGGACTTCAAGGTCGCCGGCACGAAGGACTTCGTGACCGCCCTCCAGCTCGACACCAAGCTGGACGGCATCCCGGCCTCCGTGCTGGCCGCGGCCCTCAAGCAGGCCCGCGACGCCCGCCTGCACATCCTCGACGTGATGATCGAGGCCATCGACCGGCCCGACGAGATGAGCCCGAACGCCCCGCGGATCATCACCGTCAAGATCCCGGTCGACAAGATCGGTGAGGTCATCGGCCCCAAGGGCAAGATGATCAACCAGATCCAGGAGGACACGGGCGCCGAGATCACGATCGAGGACGACGGCACCATCTACATCGGTGCCGCCGACGGCCCGTCCGCCGAGGCCGCCCGCACCACGATCAACGGCATCGCCAACCCGACGATGCCCGAGGTCGGCGAGCGCTACCTCGGTACGGTCGTGAAGACGACCACCTTCGGTGCGTTCGTCTCCCTGCTGCCCGGCAAGGACGGTCTGCTGCACATCTCGCAGATCCGCAAGCTGGCCGGCGGCAAGCGCGTGGAGAACGTCGAGGACGTCCTCGGCGTGGGCCAGAAGGTCCAGGTCGAGATCGCCGAGATCGACTCCCGCGGCAAGCTCTCCCTCATTCCGGTGATCGAGGGCGAGGAAGCCGCATCCGACAGCGGTTCCGAGAACAAGGACGACGCCGAGCAGTGACGTCCCGTAGCTCCAAGGCGACGGCCCGCACCTCTTCGGAGGCGCGGGCCGTCGCCCGTACCCAAACCCTGATCAAGGGCACGAACGGCATCGGCACCGTCCGCAAGACCACCCTCCCGGGCGGTCTGCGCGTTGTCACCGAGACCCTGCCCTCCGTGCGGTCGGCGACGTTCGGCATCTGGGCGCACGTCGGCTCCCGCGACGAGACCCCCTCGCTCAACGGCGCCACGCACTACCTGGAGCACCTGCTCTTCAAGGGCACGTCCCGCCGCTCCGCGCTGGACATCTCCGCCGCGCTCGACGCCGTCGGCGGCGAGATGAACGCGTTCACGGCGAAGGAGTACACGTGCTACTACGCGCGCGTGCTCGACACCGACCTGCCGCTCGCCATCGACGTGGTCTGCGACATGCTGACCGGCTCGCTGATCCTCGAAGAGGACGTCGACGTCGAGCGCGGCGCGATCCTCGAAGAGATCGCCATGACCGAGGACGACCCGGGCGACTGTGTGCACGACCTGTTCGCGCACACCATGTTCGGCGACAGCCCCCTCGGCCGCCCCGTCCTCGGCACGGTCGACACGGTCAACGCCCTCACCGCGGACCGCATCCGCCGCTTCTACAAGAAGCACTACGACCCGACGCACCTCGTGGTCGCCTGCGCCGGCAACATCGACCACAACAAGGTCGTACGACAGGTCCGCGCGGCCTTCGAGAAGGCGGGCGCCGTCCGCAGCCTCGACACGGCGCCCATCGGCCCCCGCGAGGGCAGCCGTACGATCCGCACGGCCGGCAGGGTCGAGCTGCTCGGCCGCAAGACCGAGCAGGCGCACGTCGTCCTCGGCATGCCCGGCCTCGCCCGCACCGACGAGCGCCGCTGGGCCATGGGCGTGCTGAACACGGCGCTCGGCGGCGGCATGTCCTCCCGGCTCTTCCAGGAGGTCCGGGAGAAGCGCGGCCTCGCCTACAGCGTGTACTCGTACACCTCCGGCTTCGCCGACTGCGGCCTGTTCGGCGTCTACGCCGGCTGCCGCCCGAGCCAGGTGCACGACGTGCTCCAGATCTGCCGGGACGAGCTGGACCACGTCGCCCAGAACGGTCTGTCCGACGACGAGATAGGCCGCGCCATCGGCCAGCTCCAGGGCTCCACGGTCCTGGGCCTGGAGGACACGGGCGCGCTGATGAACCGTATCGGCAAGAGCGAGCTGTGCTGGGGCCGGCAGATGTCCGTCGACGACATGCTCGCCCGGATAGCCGCGGTCACCCCGGACGAGGTCCGCTCGGTCGCCCGCGACATCCTGGGACAGCGCCCGTCGCTGTCGGTCATCGGCCCGCTGAAGGACAAGCAGGCCGCACGGCTGCACGACGCCGTCGCCTGACACCCGTCTTCGGTAACACCCGTCTTCGGTAAGGAAGCAAGAGATGAGCAAGCTGCGCGTGGCGGTTCTCGGCGCCAAGGGCCGGATCGGGTCCGCGGCGGTGAAGGCGGTCGAGGCCGCCGAGGACATGGAGCTGGTCGCCGCCCTCGGCCGCGGCGACAAGCTGGAGACGCTGGCGGAGACCGGCGCCCAGGTCGCCGTCGAACTGACCACCCCCGCCTCGGTCATGGGCAACCTCGACTTCTGCGTGCGCCACGGCATCCACGCGGTCGTCGGCACCACGGGCTGGACCGAGGAGCGCCTCGCGCAGCTGCGGGGCTGGCTCGCCCAGTCCCCGGAGACCGGCGTGCTCATCGCGCCGAACTTCTCCATCGGAGCCGTCCTGACCATGAAGTTCGCGCAGCTCGCGGCGCCGTACTTCGAGTCGGTCGAGGTCGTCGAACTGCACCACCCCAACAAGGTCGACGCCCCCTCCGGCACCGCCACGCGCACCGCCCAGCTCATCGCCGAGGCCCGCCGGGCAGCCGGCACGGCTCCGGCGCCGGACGCCACCGTCACCGCGCTGGAGGGCGCGCGCGGCGCGAACGTCGACGGAATCCCGGTCCACGCCGTCCGGCTGCGCGGCCTCCTGGCCCACCAGGAGGTCCTGCTCGGCGGCGAGGGCGAGACCCTGACGATCCGTCACGACTCCCTGCACCACAGCAGCTTCATGCCGGGCATCCTGCTCGGCGCCCGCCGCGTGGTGTCGGCCCCGGGCCTGACCCTGGGCCTGGAGCACTTCCTGGACCTGGGCTGAGCAGGAGCCTTGCGGAACATGCGCGCGAAGATCAACTACCTCATCACGGCCGTCGTCCTGGTCTTCTACTTCGTCCTGGTCGGCAGCCGCGGCGTCATGCTCATCCAGTCCGGCACGCTCGTCACCGTGACCTTCGGGATCGCGGTGCTGATCCTGCCGGTCATCGGCCTGTGGTTCCTGTGGAAGAACACCCAGTTCGTCCGCAAGGCCAACCAGCTCGCCGCGAAACTCGACGCCGAGGGCGGCCTGCCCGTGGACGAGCTGAAGCGCACCGCCGGCGGCCGGATCGACCGTGACTCGGCCGACGAGGTGTTCGCCCGGCGCAAGGCCGAGACGGAGGCGGCCCCGGACGACTGGCGCTGCTGGTTCCGGCTCGCCGTCGCCTACCACGACGCCCGGGACACCCCGCGCGCCCGCAAGGCCATGCAGCGCGCCATCGCCCTGCACGACGGCAGACCCGTCCAGGCCTGAGCCGTACCCGGACGCGAAAGGGGCCGGTCCGCAGCACAGCGGACCGGCCCTTCGGCATGTCTGCGACGGTCAGCGCCGCACGTACTCCGCGGCCCACGCCTCCACCACGTCCGCCGCCCGGTCGAAGGCCGCGGGGCGGTTCAGGAAGTCCAGGCCGTGCGTGGTCAGCAGCGGCGGCGTGTCCTCGGGGCCCCGGTCCTTGCGGACGAGCGCCAGGGCCTGCCCCTGCACCGTGCGCGGCAGACCCACCCAGCGCACCGGCTGCTGCACCGTGCGTACCGAGACCACCCGCGACCAGCGCACCGTACGCGTCACCCAGAACCCCACGTGGCGCAGTCCGCGCGCGCTCACCCACACGCCCATGCGCAGCACCCGCAGCGCGCCGGCGATGGCGGCCAGGGCCACGGCGAGGACCACCCCGGCGGAGGACACTGAGCCGGTCAGAGCGATGGCGACCCCCGCGAACAGCACGAACGCGGAGAGCAGCAGCCCCAGGGCCGCCCCGCCCACCCGCCAGGGCCCGGGCCGGTAGGGGCGCCGCCAGCGGTCCCGGTCGTCGTACGGCAGCGGGCTCTCGGATGCCGCCTCGAAGGTGCGGTCGGCCGTCAGGAAAGACAGGGGCACGGCTGGTCCTCACTCAAACCTTGCGTGGGTTGTGCCCGGTGAGGCTATCCGCCCCCGTATCTGCTCACCACCCTAGGGCGGCCGGAAGGGTCAGCGTCCCTGGTCCGGCTGGGACGCCTGGGACTGCTGGACCGGCGTACTGGCGGGGGTGGACAGGGCCGGCGTACCGATGACGACGGCGCCTATGAGCCCCGCGACGACCGTGACGCCCAGCAGCCAGCGCCCGGCCCTCTGGCCGGCGGACGCCCGCTCGCGGGGCGGGGGAGTGACATTGCTCAGGTACATCGCGGGTGCGTCTCCTTTCGGCGCTCGAACCAAGATCGAACGAATGGGGCTCACTGATACAGACGAGCGAGTATCGCAAAAGGTGCCCATGTCCGAAAAATTCCTCGGTGAAGCGGCCGGCTCGGCTCTGTCGGTCGTCCCCCGTACAGTGGGCGCGAACCTGAAGAAGTGATGGGAAGGACCCCCGTGACCACCCCCGAGTCGCTCACCCTCCGCAGTGACGTCACCGTCGAGCTGGTGAAGTCCAGCGCTTCGGACACTGACGTGCTCTTCGCCGCGCGCGTTTCGACCCTCGGTGAGCAGTCCCTGGACGAGCTGAAGAAGGACCCCGAGCGCTCCAAGGGCCTGATCAACTACCTGATGCGCGACCGGCACGGCAGCCCGTTCGAGCACAACTCGATGACGTTCCTCATCAGTGCCCCGATCTTCGTCTTCCGCGAGTTCATGCGGCACCGGGTCGGCTGGTCGTACAACGAGGAGTCGGGCCGCTACCGGGAGCTCGAGCCGGTCTTCTACGTCCCCGACGCGTCCCGCAAGCTCGTCCAGGAGGGCCGCCCCGGCAAGTACGTCTTCGTCGAGGGCACCCCGGCCCAGCACGATGCCATGCGCAGCACCCTCGCGGAGTCCTACGAGCAGGCGTACGCGGCCTACCAGAAGCTGCTCGCCGAGGGCGTCGCCCGGGAGGTCGCCCGTTCGGTCCTCCCCGTCGGCCTCTTCTCCTCGATGTACGCCACCTGCAACGCCCGCTCCCTGATGCACTTCCTCGGCCTGCGCACCCAGCACGAGCTGGCCAAGGTGCCGTCCTTCCCGCAGCGGGAGATCGAGATGGTCGGCGAGAAGATGGAGGCCGAGTGGGCCAAGCTCATGCCGCTCACGTACGCCGCCTTCAACGCGAACGGGCGTGTGGCCCCATAACGAAGCCCTGTTCCCCCACCAGGGACAGATGTACGGATCAGCCTCGCGAAGTGTCCGTATTGCGGCATTTAGAGAAGTTCATCTAGCCTGATCAAACGGACCCGGCACTGCTTGAACCCCCGAGCAGGCAGTGCCGGGCTCCATATTTGTCCGGACTTACCAGGCACCCCACGGGCAGACCCCACATGGAGCACCGAGTAGCGTGTTACCCATGGCTCCGACCTCCACTCCGCAGACCCCCTTCGGGCGGGTCCTCACCGCTATGGTCACGCCCTTCACGGCGGACGGCGCACTCGACCTCGACGGCGCGCAGCGGCTCGCCGCCCACCTGGTGGACGCAGGCAACGACGGCCTGATCATCAACGGCACCACCGGCGAGTCCCCCACCACCAGCGATGCGGAGAAATCGGACCTCGTACGAGCCGTCCTGGAGGCAGTCGGCGACCGCGCCCACGTCGTGGCCGGCGTCGGCACCAACGACACCCACCACAGCATCGAGCTGGCCCGCGAGGCCGAGCGGGTGGGCGCACACGGCCTCCTGGTCGTCACGCCGTACTACAACAAGCCCCCGCAGGAGGGCCTGTACCGGCACTTCACGGCCGTCGCCGACGCCACCGGGCTGCCGGTCATGCTGTACGACATCCCCGGCCGCAGCGGCGTCCCGATCAACACCGAGACGATCGTCCGCCTCGCCGAGCACCCCCGGATCGTCGCCAACAAGGACGCCAAGGGCGATCTCGGCCGCGCCAGCTGGGCCATCGCCCGCTCCGGCCTGGCCTGGTACTCCGGCGACGACATGCTGAACCTGCCGCTGCTCTCCGTGGGCGCGGTCGGCTTCGTCTCCGTCGTCGGCCACGTCGTCACCCCCGACCTGCGCGCCCTCGTCGACGCGTACACCTCGGGCGACGTCGTCAAGGCCACCGAGATCCACCAGAAGCTGCTCCCGGTCTACACCGGCATGTTCCGCACCCAGGGCGTCATGACCACCAAGGCCGCGCTCGCCCTCCAGGGCCTGCCCGCGGGACCCCTGCGCGCCCCCATGGTCGAATGCTCGCCCGAGGAGATCGCTCAGCTCAAGATCGATCTTGCCGCCGGCGGGGTACAGCTCTGACAACAGACTTCGGCACCACCTGAGCTTCATAACTGAAGAGACAACCGAAGAAACAACTGAACAGCGACAACCGAACAGGCGGGCCACCGGTGCCCGCAACCCACAACGACAACTGCTTATGCACGAACGTCATGCGCGCCACGTGCCCGACCGGTACGTGGCGTGTGTGGTGAGGAGAGTCTTTTGAGTCATCCGCATCCTGAACTCGGCCCGCCCCCGCCGCTCCCCGAGGGCGGCCTGCGGGTCACCCCGCTCGGCGGCCTCGGCGAGATCGGCCGAAACATGACGGTCTTCGAGTACGGCGGTCGCCTGCTGATCGTCGACTGCGGAGTGCTCTTCCCCGAGGAGGAGCAGCCTGGAATCGACCTGATCCTGCCGGACTTCTCGTCCATCCGGGACCGCCTCGACGACATCGAGGGCATCGTCCTCACGCACGGCCACGAGGACCACATCGGCGGCGTCCCCTTCCTGCTCCGCGAGAAGCCGGACATCCCGCTGATCGGCTCCAAGCTGACCCTCGCCCTCATCGAGGCCAAGCTCCAGGAGCACCGGATCCGCCCGTACACCCTGGAGGTGGCGGAGGGGCACCGTGAGCGCATCGGCCCCTTCGACTGCGAGTTCATCGCGGTCAACCACTCCATCCCGGACGCCCTGGCGGTCGCCATCCGCACCCCCGCGGGTATGGCGGTGCACACCGGCGACTTCAAGATGGACCAGCTCCCGCTGGACAACCGCCTCACCGACCTGCACGCGTTCGCCCGGCTGAGCGAGGAGGGCATCGACCTCCTCCTCACCGACTCCACGAACGCCGAGGTCCCGGGCTTCACCCCGCACGAGCGCGACATCTCCAACGTGCTGCGCCAGGTCTTCGCCGCGGCTCGCAAGCGGATCATCGTGGCGAGCTTCGCCAGCCACGTGCACCGCATCCAGCAGATTCTGGACGCGGCGCACGAGTACGGCCGCAAGGTCGCCTTCGTCGGCCGCTCCATGGTCCGCAACATGGGCATCGCCCGCGACCTCGGCTACCTGAAGGTCCCGGCGGGCCTGGTCGTGGACGTCAAGACGCTCGACGACCTCCCGGACGACGAGGTGGTCCTGGTCTGCACGGGTTCCCAGGGCGAGCCGATGGCGGCCCTGTCCCGGATGGCCAACCGAGACCACCAGATCCGCATCGTCGAGGGCGACACGGTCATCCTGGCCTCGTCCCTCATCCCCGGAAACGAGAACGCGGTCTACCGCGTGATCAACGGCCTGACCCGCTGGGGCGCCAACGTCGTCCACAAGGGCAACGCCAAGGTGCATGTTTCCGGCCACGCGTCCGCGGGCGAGCTGCTGTACTTCTACAACATCTGCCGCCCGAAGAACCTGATGCCGGTCCACGGCGAATGGCGCCACCTGCGGGCCAACGCCGAACTGGGCGCGCTCACGGGCGTCCCGCACGACCGGATCGTCATCGCCGAGGACGGCGTGGCGGTGGACCTGATCGAGGGCAAGGCCAAGATCTCCGGCAAGGTCCAGGCGGGTTACGTCTACGTCGACGGCCTCTCCGTCGGCGACGTCGGCGAGCCGGCCCTGAAGGACCGCAAGATCCTCGGCGACGAGGGCATCATCTCGGTCTTCGTGGTGGTGGACGCTTCCACCGGCAAGATCACCGGTGGTCCGCACGTCCAGGCCCGCGGCTCCGGCATCGAGGACTCGGCGTTCGCCGCCGTCATCCCGAAGATCACGGAGACGCTGGAACGGTCCGCCCAGGACGGTGTCGTGGAACCCCACCAGCTGCAGCAACTCATCCGGCGCACCCTCGGCAAGTGGGTCTCGGAGACGTATCGCCGCAGGCCGATGATCCTGCCGGTGGTCGTGGAGGTCTGACACCTCGTCTGACACCTCGTCGGTGTGAGTCCGGAGCGGGGCGCCTCGATTTGCATCGGGCGCTCCGCTCCAGTACGTTTACGGCTCCGCCCAGTTGGGAACCCCAGTGCTTCATGTGCTGGACACAGGTGCCCCGGACCGGGTGGGAAATCCGACTCAGAGCTTCTGATAAAGTCGGAACCGCCGGAAAGGAAACCGCGAAACAACGCGGGAACCTGGAAAGCGCCGAGGAAATCGGATCGAGAAAAGATCTGATAGAGTCGGAAACACCGAAGGGAAGCCCGGAGGAAAGCCCGAGAGGGTGAG